>CAMGET010000107.1 GCA_946055175.1 uncultured Roseburia sp. | reverse complement strand
TACTCTGCCGGGTGAGAACTGATTTTACCCGGAAAAAATAACCTGTTGCATTGCGAAAATAACCTCTTGGTCAAAGGCTATTGAAGCGGGGGAGTGCAATGGTTATAGTAGCAGATAGAAAATAGATTAAGGGAGTAAGAGTGATGAAACAAAAGGAAAAGTACAATGTGTTATCAGTCATCAAGAGGATGCTGGCACATATGTGGAAACAGGACAGAGCGCAGTTTGCAAGAATCGCTTGTTATACCGTGGTTGCTGCAATCTATCCGTTTATGGCAGTGATTCTGCCAAAGATTGCGATTGGTATTTTAGAGCAGGGCGGCGTAGATGCGGTAAAAAATCTGGTGACAGCCATGATGATTTATCTGGTGACAGCCGGAACGCTTGCAGTTGTGATGAATTATCTGAAGAGTTATATTCAAACACGCAATATGCGAATCCGTATTCTGTATCTGGCTGACCAGTCAAAAAAATTGCAGTGCATGGATTACTGCTATCATGAGGATGCAAAATTCTTTGAAAAGTACGAAAAAGGTATGAATGCCGGTAACAATAATGCAAATGGTATCGAGGGACTTTATAATAAGCTTTCCCAGTTGCCGGCGAAGTTTTTTACCCTGCTTGGGATGGTCATTCTGGCAGGAGCCTTAAGCCCACTGCTTCTTGTTTCGCTGGTGCTGCATGTGATTGTGATTATGTGGACCTCCAAGCGGACGCATGACTATGAGTATTCGAAAAAAGAACAGGTTTCAAAAGCAAACCGACGCATCAACTATTATCAGAAAACCTCACAGGACTTTTCCTATGGAAAAGATATCCGTATTTTCAACTTAAGAAAACGGATTATGGATAACTATCAGGAAGAAATTAATGCCTATGTGAAGCTGCAGAGAATGATTCGAAACCGGGAGTATCTGTTGGGGCTGCTTGGGATTGTAACCTTATTACTATCGAATGTTCTGGTTTATGGAACCCTAGTACAACGTGTACTGGGTGGTATGTCGGTCAGCTCCTTCACGATGTATGTGACCATGACGACCTCCCTAATGGCATTGATGCTGGATTTTGGAAAGGACTTGTCTTTCATCTGGAATGAAGGCGAATATGTAAATGACTTTTATCGTCTGCTGGATGCTCCACTCGTTGCAGAGGGCGAAAAAACCATGGAAGACGTCATGGCAGGCGGAACGCATAAGAGCCTTGAAATCGTATTCGACCATGTAACCTTCCGTTATCCGGGTACGGAAAAGAATGTGTTTACGGACTTAAACTTTACGATTCATGCAGGAGAACGTCTGGCAATTGTAGGGGTCAATGGTGCCGGAAAATCTACACTCGTAAAGCTCATGACGGGACTTTTTGCACCGACGGAAGGACATATCTATATCAATGGCGTGGACCTTACCCTGATGAAAAAGGAAGAACTGTATCAGCTTTATTCCGCAGTCTTCCAGGATGTCAATATTCTGGCATTCCCGATTCGGGAAAATGTGGCTTGTAAGTCCGAAAATGTGGATGATGCACGTGTACAAACTGCCTTGGAAAAGGTAGGTTTGTGGAAAAAGGTCGAAGGCTTTGAAAAAGGCTTAGACCAGATGATGTTAAAAGTGATTGATGAAGAGGGAACCGATTTTTCCGGTGGTGAAAGACAGAAGCTGTCCATTGCCAGAGGCTTATATAAGGATGCGCCGATGGTGATTATGGATGAACCGACAGCTGCTTTAGATGCGTTAGCGGAAGCAGAGATTTATGAGAATTTCAGCAGCCTGGTAGAGGGAAAAACGGCAGTGTACATTTCCCACCGTCTGGCTAGCACCCGTTTCTGCGACAAAATTGCGTTATTTGACGCCGATGGCCTTAAAGAGTACGGAAGCCATGAGGAGCTTATGGAGAGGAAAGGAAAATATTATGAGATGTTCGTGATTCAGGGAAAATACTATCAGGAGGCAACCGCATGAAAAAATTACTTCACTTTTTAAAACTGGCATGGTCTGTTTCTCCTGCCTATTTACTGCTGCTGACAGGACAATCTGTCTGCAATGCGGCAAAGACCATTTTCAATACCATTTTACCGATGTTTTTAGTTAACGAATTAATCGGTGCTAGGGATGTGAAGCAGCTTGCACTCTATAGCGGACTAATCATTTTAAATAACGTTGGAATGACCTTCCTTAGCAATACCTTTATCCGTTTCACGAGCGTAGGGGAGGAAAAGACTGGTCATGGCATGTTAAAACTCATGTCTGAAAAAATCATGAACTTAGAATATTCGTATCTGGAAAATCCAACCTATCTGGACTTAAAGGAAAGAGCCGTTTTTGCCTTACAAAATCAGAGCGCCATCACCGGAATGATACGTATGATTACAGATGTATTCAGTCAGGGATTGACATTGCTTGGTTTATTGACAATCTTAGTTACCTTAGGACCGGTGCTGATTGTGGTACTGGTAATCGGAATCTTTTTGATTTTATGGATTTACAGTAAAATTTCCAAAGAAATGACGGATTTGATGCAGGAAGTGATTCCGATTAACCGTCGCTTTGGCTATTATCTGAATCTGGCATGCAATAAAGAAGCTCAGAAGGATATCCGTCTCTATGATATGGAAGAAATGATTACGGACCGGATTGTAGAATATGCCAATGACACCTGCGATTATTTTGAAAAGACACAGATTGATATGGGAAAGGCAACCGGAAAGATGGCTGCTGTCAGTGAGGGCGTTGCGGCAATCAGTTATGGCTATGTCGGAATCCGTACCCTGACCACCACATTTGGACCGATACTGTCTTTAGGCGAGTTAACCATGTATGTGTCTGCTGCCATTCATTTCTCTACTATGATTACCGGCTTTGGCGAAGCCATCATTAATCTGATGCAGTTTATGGAATTCTTAAATCCATATATGGAATTCATGGCCTTGCCGGAGGAGACAAAGCAGAGCGGAAAAGAGCCGTTTACGGGCGAGGTGGAAACGGTAGAATTTAAGAATGTGACCTTTACTTATCCGAATGCGGAAAAACCGGTATTGAAAAATATTACCTTCTCTATCCATAAGGGAGATAAAATCTCTATTGTTGGTTTAAATGGTGCAGGAAAGTCTACACTGGTGAAGTTACTTTGCCGCATGTACCAGGCAGACAGCGGAGAAATTCTGATAAACGGAAGGAACATCTATGACTATGAATATGTTTCTTATATGAAAACTATCTCAGCCGTCTTTCAGGATTACCGCCTGTTTAATTTTACGATTGCGGAAAATGTATCCTGCCAGCAGAAGGATGGGGACAGAGATGAGATACACCGTCTGATTTATGAGGTTGGTTTACAAGATAAGGTAGAAGAATTAAAGGACGGTATTGACAGCCGTTTCGGTAAGGAATATGACGAGGACGGCATCGAGATGTCCGGAGGGCAGGGACAGAAAATTGCCATTGCAAGAGCCTTATATAAGAAGGCTTCCATGGTCATCTTAGATGAACCGGCGAGTGCCCTCGATCCGATTGCAGAGGCGGAAATCTACGAAAAATTCAACAGCCTTGTGGAAGATAAAACAGCCATCTACATTTCGCACCGTATGTCTTCCTCTGTATTCTGTGACAGGATTCTGATTATTGACGGCGGAACCGTGGCAGATTTTGATACTCATGAGAATCTGATGAAAAAGACAGAGAGCCTGTATTACAAGCTCTTTATGTCTCAGGCGGAAAATTATAAATTAGAACCAAGTGCCTCATAGGAGATTGGTGAATGAAAGAAAAGAGACTGTACTTTAAAAGTTCAGTCTCTTTTTATGAATAAGTCTTTATAATATTTTCAGCAATTTCTTTTTTGGAAACGCAGCAATCCATTGCCTGGCGTTCTATGTAATGGTGGGCATCCGGCTCACTCATTTTTAATTCGCTGATTAACAGCCATTTAGCTCGATTGACCAGCCGGATTTCACCCATTTTTTCTTCTAACGTCAGGTTTTTCTTTTCAAACTGGCGAAGCCTCTCTCTGGCACTTTCCATCCAGCCTAAGGCCTGCACAAGAATTGGCTTGGCGGTTGGCTTTGGCAACGTAAATACACCATATTCTGCAACACGGTCATGAATGGCATCATGAACATCGTTTTTTGAAAATAAGAGAACAACGGTATCTTTGCAGGCTGCGCTGTCAATGGCAAAGCGGATACCGGCATCGTCCGGAAGCGGTGAATTTACAAAGATGAAATCAAAGGAGCGTTCAGCAAGCACACGTTTGGCGGCACTGATACTATTCACCGTGTAAACCGGCTGATAAGCAGTTTCAGGGAGCAATGCAGTAAATGCCGCGTTAAAACTGTCTGCTGCTGATACGAGAAGTACGCTGTAGACGCGTTCTCTTAAACTCATGTTGCTCCCTCCTTTGTATGAATATATGATTTCTTATTTACAATATATGCTTAGAATTTTTCCCGGTATGTGTTCTTTGATAAATTCGCTTTTTCCGGCAGCTTCGCACGCGGACGCTAAATCCTGTGGCAACCGTTCGTAACCTGCAAGAATTTCCGGAGCTGCTTTATATAAGTTAAAGTCTGCGGCTTCCGGTAAGACTAATTGATGCTCGATGCCATATAGGCCTGCGTAAATCATCAAAGTAAACGCCAGATAAGGATTGGCTGTCGGATCCGGTGAGCGAAGCTCTGCACGCCGATATTCGCCAACTGCAGCCGGAATTCTGACCAGTTGGGATCGATTCTCACTGGACCAGGAGATATAAGCCGGTGCTTTATTGCTGCCAAAACGTTTATAAGAATCTTCGGTTGGATTTAAGAAAGCGGTCATATCGGAGACTTTGGCAAGGACACCCGCAATCATTTCATTCAAATAATCAGAACCATCTGCTGCCTTTACGGACATATTGATGTGGAAGCCATTTCCCGGTTTGCCGCTAAGCGGCTTCGGACGAAAGTCAGCATGAAGTCCGTTACGGTGTGCGGTTGTCCGAACCACCGTTTGAAAGGTCATGACGTTATCTGCCGCAGTAAGCGCATCAGAATAACGGAAGTCAATTTCATTCTGTCCCGGACCTTCTTCGTGATGGGAGCTTTCCGGACGGATGCCCATCTGCTCTAAGGTAAGACAGATTTCGCGGCGGATATTTTCACCCTTATCTTCCGGTGCAATATCCATATAGCCCGCGGTATCATAGGGCTCTGTGGTCGGTTCGCCGTTTTCGTTTAATTTAAAAAGATAGAATTCCTGCTCGGCACCAAAGGAAAAATGATATCCGGCAGCTTCCGCATCTCTCATCGCCTGGATTAAAAGCCTGCGGGAATCACATTCAAAAGGAGTACCATCCGGGTAGGAGATGCTGCAGAACATGCGGACAACACGGCCGTGTTCCGGGCGCCATGGTAGTGGCATCAATGTTTCCGGGTCCGGATGAAGCAGTAAATCGGAATGAGATTCATCTCCGAAACCGGTAATTGCAGAAGCATCGAAAGCAATCCCGTGTGAAAATGCGCGGGGAAGCTCCTCCGGCATAATCGAGATATTCTTTTGTTTACCAAATACATCACAAAAGGCAAGACGGATAAATTTTACGTCCTCTTCCTCTACATACTGAATGACTTCTTGGTTTGAATACTTCATAATCCTACCTACTTTCTGTTAGTTTGCTACATATATTTATTCATTCATCTGTAATCTTTATACAGCATATTTGTTTCCGTG
>CAMGET010000106.1 GCA_946055175.1 uncultured Roseburia sp. | reverse complement strand
TAATTGATACGCTTTCCCCTGGTCATATAAAAACATTCCTTTTACATCTTCATAGGTCCCATGAATATTTATTCTTTTTATATCAATACCATTCTTTTTTAATATATAGTTTATAGGAATTCCTGCAGAATAATCGACTTTTTTCTCTTGATAATAATAGGTTAGAAATTTCTCAGTTGTATAAATGAATGGATTTCCCGCCTTACTCCAATCATCAATTTTCTGTAAAAATAGCCTTTTATTATTCTTAACATCTATGTAGAAATTTCTAAATCCGGCATAGGAATCCTGTGTCATCAATGTCTTTGGCATTAAAAATGCCAAAACTCCATCTTCTTTTAGCCATGATGATGCGGTAACATTCGATATAAGAGCACAAATATTTAAACTAATTGCACCCATATATGTTTGTCCTGAAAACAAATGTCGATCCAAACATAATTCCTTTATTTTTTCCGCATAGGTTTGTGGCAAAAATTCCCACTTAACCCATGGTGGATTTCCTACAATGATATCAATATCCTTTATTCTTGCAACCAGCATATAGTTCGTCACAATCCTTAGCCAAATACCATCCCACTTGTTTTTGTGCAGTTCCACTAGTCTTTTTGAGAGATACTGAATGCCTGATAAGACTGTATCATTCAAATCTTTTTTATCGATACATCCTACTAATTTATTGAAAACGATATTTTCATTTTCTGCTTTTATAATTGATTGCAGTAAACTCATTTTTTCTAAAAAGGATTCGCTTTCAACAAAACTGCAAGGTAAGGTGATATCAATCTGTCCCTGCTTTGTACGTACTACATATTTATAGCATTTCACACCATCTAAATCAATTTTCCAAGGTATATTAGCAGAATCACCTAAATAAATAGGTATTTCTATTGGTTCTTCTCCCAATAAAGGCGCAATTGCAAGAAGATAACTCACTCTAGCGGTTAAAACCGATAATGGATTTATGTCGATTCCCTGCACACGGCTTAATATTTCGTTTAAGAGTTCTCTCTTTTCTTCCTTTGACAAATATAATATCTGTCTGTCACCTATCACATGTTTTATTAACGTCACAACAAATATTCCACTACCGCAACACGGGTCAATGGCTCTCCATTTTTTAGTTGTAACCATTTCTTTGCTATTTGCAATCACATAATCCGCTAGCCATGATGGGGTAAAATATTCTCCCAAACTATGCCTTACCTCATTTGGCATAATTTCCATGTATAAATCTTTAAATATGTCGATTGCCGTGTATCCATATGAAAAAGAAGCATCCGAATATCCTTCTAACGTATTAATAATATCCATTATGCATTTTGCTTCTTCTTCATTCCATTGTTCTTTGGAAGTATACCATGAGAAAAAATCTCCCTCTAAAAGATTTCTAATTCCTCCAATTGTAAAGGTATAACCCTCTTCTAAATTCTCCATAAACTCACGAAGTCTATCAGCATCAACCTTGCTAAGGTCAGAGAAATACAATATATCGCCCTGGGAATCTGTACATAATCTTGCAATAACTTTACAAGCTATTAGTTTTACAATGATTGCATACGTTGTCTGCAAAACAAATAATGCTTTATAATCCATCTCATTGTCTTCAATTTTTCTTTCAAAAATTTTACTTAATGCTACTTTTCTTTTTTCTATATCCAAGTTCTGACCATTATCATTTTCAGAGAGGTGAAAAAGTTCCTGCCATTCCTGAAATAGCATATCCGTTTTATCTGTCGCATGATCTACTACCAAATGAAATAAGCATTTCGCCAATTTCAAAGTAATATCTTTTTCTGCGTCAAGTTTAAAATCTTGAATAATATTTTCAGGAACAAACTTCTTATTTCCTACATTTATAAGACTTTTTACTATTTTATCCAAATCATTTTCATCTATATCTTTAAAAGGCGTATGATGCAATGCGCTGTCTAAATAATAAAAATATCTTATCTTTTGACCATCTGTTAATATTGCACTGTATTCAATATTTCTTTCCGCTTTTAATTGCTCCAAGTAGTCCTCTACTTGCACTGTAGCCTTTATCTGATCCTTTTCAGTTTCTAATTTATTTGCCTTTTTATATTCAATCACTAAATCATTAGACACAGCATCCATTCTTCCGGTGAATATATGCCTCTTATGTTTTAAATCAGTCTGTCCAACTTCTTTATCAAATGTAATATCTTTTCCAAAATTAAGTTTAATAAAGTAAAACAATTCTGTCTCAAAAGCAGTCGCAACACTTGCTTCGGTAGTTGCTGCTCTTGTTTTTGCAAGTAATGAGTCCAATGCTTTCTTTCGTTTTAAATAATATTCATCACTATTGACAATTTGCTCAACACTCATCACTTTGTTGCTATTCATATTTATCTTCCCCCGATTTCTTTCTGCGGATACAACCTACTATAATTCTATCACAATTTCTTGGCTTACTCCATAATCAACCACAAAATTATATTATCATTTCAAGAACAAATGTTCTATTCGCATTATTACTAAAAATACGGTTCAAAACATATTGTAATTTCTACATAAAACAGCCACCAGCGAACTGGTGGCATAACATTTAATCCCCGATGCAAAAGCTTCCCTTATGTTCCTTAGCCGTAACGCGCACCACGCATTTTCCGGAAACCTTCACCTCATAAATTCCTGTTTCCATATTTTCATGATGAAAGACTACATTTCCATCTTCATCCTTTATTTCCACTTCAAGGGTTCCGTCTTTGGTCTCTACCAGAACCTTAAGACTATCTGAATCGTCTTCAGTCCATATATTTCTCTGCATAAAACCATCTAAATACATATAACTAGCAGACCAGCTGTTTCTGTCAGCATTTTCTACACAACCCATTCTAGTTGCGGAACGCATTGTTCCCATACCGGAAAACGACAATACGCCCGCTAAAGCCGCTATTGCCAACAGTATAACTGCCAGTTTTATAAAGTTTCCCTTCCTTTTTTCCGGCTGTTCTCCTTCTTCGTACTGATATTTTTTCCCCAGTAGATAAGGTGGAATAAATAAACTGCCTAAAAACAGGACTAGCAAAATTCCGATATCTGATAACGGTTTCAACGTAGAAAAAACTATACTAAAAATCACAAAAATAATTGGTAATACAATCATGCCCACCGAAGACCACATGCGAAATGCTCTTACCATATGTGGCCAGTTGCGATTATTAAAATAAACCCCCGGAAGATTCATATGCATCACACCATCCACATATACATTTACTTTCTGCTCATCATAATAAGCCGGCAGTTTTTCTTTCATAAAAAACCAGAAATAGATGCCAAAAAACATCATCATTCCCATCATCATATAGACCGGGAATAAATCCGGAAATACTTCCATATCTGCCTTATCACGCAGCAAATAAAGAAGAAACATTTCCACCAAAGCAATCCCAACACACCCCAGATAGATAAAAACATGCTTCTTTTTTATCTGCGGTCTGCCCATGTTCTCTTCTTCCGACAAACCAATGACCTTCTTTACCAGATTATCTGTCTGTAACACATCTAAAGTATCCTTGCCTTCAATTCTACGGCATTCCAGCAACTCTGTCACAGTCACTCCCAATATTTCCGCCAAAGGAATCAATAATGTAATGTCCGGCACACTATGCCCTGTCTCCCATTTGCTGATAGCTTTATCCGAAATATACAGACGGCTAGCCAGTTCCTTTTGTGTGATTTCCTTTTCCTTCCGAAGTTCTGAAATGAATTCCCCAAGCTTTACCTTATCAATCTCATACATCTGCTGTCACCTCTCATTATTTGATACTCTGATTGTAACGTCAGATGTAAACAAAACACAACCGACTGGTGGTAGAGTTATAACTACTATACCACAAAAGCCTGTCTTAAGAAAGCTTGAGTTTCTTGCAATTCCATGTAAAAAATGCTATATTTGAGATATTCAACCAAAGAAAAGGAGGGCTCCCTAATGTCCGGTCTTACAAAAAAAGCCATTCGCGATTCCTTTATTAAATTACTAAATGAAAAACCGCTCAACCAGATTACCATTCGTGACATCGTTGATGACTGTGGAGTAAACCGCAACACCTTTTATTATTATTTTGAGGATTTGCCAAGCTTACTGGAATCCATCGTAAACGAGGAATTTGACCGCATCATTAAAGAGCATCCCACTGTTGACTCTATCGAAGAATGTCTTGACGTCATTATTGATTTCGCGTTAAAAAACCGGAAGGCTGCCCTTAATATTTACCGTTCCACAAACCGTGATATTTATGAACAATATCAATGGCGCATCTGCCATCATATTGTCACCACTTATGTGGATGGTAATTTAGCCGGTCGAAAAGTCTCACCGGATGATCGTAAGCTTATCATCGACTACATGACCTGCGTACTCTTTGGTTTTAATACAGCTTGGCTGAATAATGGTATGGTCGATGATCTACAATCACGGTTCCATCGATTGTATGAGTTAAAACAAGGTGAACTGGAAGAAATGATTGCACGTTGTGAAATAAAATAAATATTTAGGCAAAACGAGCTCCGTGTCTGATTTTTAGGCACGGAGCTTATTTTGTCTGTATAAAATTTCCCCTCCCTTTTGTTATAGTACAACCAGAAAGGAGGTTTTCCTTATGGTAAGAAACAATCAAATTCAAACCGCTAAAGTTGGTTATATCATTATTTCCATTCTGCTTTGCATATTAGGCATCGTATTGATAATTGTTCCGGATTTTTCACTAATACTGCTTTGCAGGCTTAGCGGAATACTTTTAGTTTTATTTGGGATTGTTAAAATCATTGGTTATTGCTCAAAGGACTTGTATCGTCTGGCTTTTCAATATGATTTGGCCTTTGGTATTTTACTATCTGCCCTAGGTGTTATCATGATTTTCCGCACAAGTACGATGATTCCCCTTCTGTGCATCCTCTTTGGTATCTTGGTACTTGCAGATGCATTACTTAAGATTCAGATTGCCATTGATTCTAAGAACTTTGGGATTCAAAAATGGTGGCTGATTCTTCTTGCTGCAATTACGACAGGTGTCATGGGCTTTCTTTTAGTTTTTCGCCCATCCAAAAGTGCAGAAATTTTAATGATAATACTTGGACTTTCCCTATTGGCAGAAGGTATTTTAAATTTAATCACAATTTTAACCGCTGTGAAAATCAGCCACCGCATGAAACCGAAAATTATTGACGGAGATTGCATAGAAATCGACTCAACCAGAATAGACTTATGAAAAAACCATTTAGGAGGAACATACTATGGACGTTAAATCAACTATTAGAAAATTCGGATTAGAACAGGCATTTCGGTATCTTTATAAAGCCCCGGAAAAAAACATGCTAAAAATGATGGACTGGGCAGATAAATTTGCCAAAGGAGAATTCGTATCTCAACGGGCACTTATAAGGGAAATTATCGAAAACCCGGAACATCCTTATCACCCGTTTGTGATGGATTTGGCGAAAAATACGGATCAGGATGTACTTGAAACACTTGCTGTTAATTTCTTCATTCATGCTGCCTTAGAAGGCTGGCAGGTTCAGGAAGAATGCCGTAAAAAATTTAACTGCAATATTCCATGGGCAATCCTGTTAGACCCTACCTCTGCCTGCAACCTTCACTGTACCGGTTGCTGGGCTGCGGAATACGGGAATAAATTAAATCTTAGCTATGAAGAAATTGATAACATCATCTGTCAGGGAAAAGAGCTGGGGGTTTACCTGTACATCTATACCGGTGGCGAACCGCT
>CAMGET010000105.1 GCA_946055175.1 uncultured Roseburia sp. | reverse complement strand
AATAATGCCGGAAGAAACCATAGTACGGAAAGACCACAAAAACTAATGGTTGAAAGCAGAGCAAAAGGAAGATACGAGCCGAAGGAAGCGGTATCTAAAAGGGCTGAAAATAAAATTGTTAATACAGAAAAAACAAAATACGGAATGAAAATAGCCTGTGCTTTTTTTCTTATGAATGAGGTCAGAGCCTGCTCTGTGGCATGGGTATGGGACAATAACATTCCGGATAAAATAAAAAACAGTGGCATATGGAAGGAATAAATCCAGGTTGTAAGGTTTTCGGACGGAAAGATGGAATGTCCAAGTACTACCAGGATAATGCCAATCCCTTTTGCCATATCTATATAAGAAATACGTTTGTCTGTCATAGTAGAAATCTCCTTTTTGCGTGTCGCAGTATTTATTATATAGAAAGATTTGAAAAAAATCTACCTATTGTAATTTTTTGACATAGGGTTATGCCTGTGCTAGAATAAAGAAACATATAAATTAGGAGGAAAAAAAGGTGAAAGTAGCAGTTACAGAAAATATAAAATATATCGGTGTAGATGATGTGACACTGGACTTATTTGAGAGTCAGTATGTGATTCCGGAAGGTGTTTCTTACAATTCCTATGTGATTCTGGATGAGAAGATTGCAGTTATGGATACGGTTGATAAACGTGGAATGGAAGAGTGGGAAGCACGCCTGTTAGAAGAATTGGACGGAAGAAAGGTTGATTATCTGGTGATTCATCATTTAGAGCCGGACCATGCGGGAAGCATTGCAAGATTAGTAGAACTTTTCCCGGAGGTGACCTTGGTTGGAAATGCCAAAACATTTGCTATGTTGCCACAGTTCTTTGAACTTGCCCCAGAGGTAAAAAAACTTGAGGTAAAAGAGGGAGACAGCTTATCTTTAGGAACTCATACCTTAAGTTTTTACATGGCACCGATGGTACACTGGCCGGAAGTAATGGTTTCCTATGAAAGCAGCGAAAAGGTTCTTTTCTCGGCAGACGGATTCGGAAAGTTCGGTGCATTGGAAAAGACAGAAGGAGAAGACTGGGCATGCGAAGCACGCAGATATTATTTTAATATCGTAGGTAAATATGGTGCACCGGTTCAGGGCTTATTAAAGAAGGCGGCAGGTCTTGACATCGCATGCATCTGCCCATTACACGGACCGGTTCTGAAAGAAAATCTTGGATACTATATCGGATTATATGATACATGGAGCAGTTATAAACCGGAAAGTGAAGGTGTATTAATCGCATATGCATCCATTCATGGAAATACTGCAAAAGCAGCAGAAATGCTGGGAGAGATGTTAAGAGAACGCGGTGTTCAAAAGGTTGTGGTTAGTGATCTTGCAAGAGAAGATATGGCAGAAGTGATTGAGGATGCATTCCGTTATGATCGTATGGTAGTAGCAGCAGCCAGCTATGATGGTGGTGTATTCCCGTGTATGCAGGACTTTTTACATCACTTACAGAGCAAGGCATACCAGAATCGTAAGGTTGCAATCGTAGAAAATGGTTCCTGGGGACCAACTGCAGCAAGAACGATGAAAGCTATTCTGGAGACTATGAAAAATCTGGAATTGGTAGAACCGCAGGTTACAATCCGTTCTACCGTAAAAGAGGCAGATATTGAGAATCTGAAAGCTTTGGCAGACGCCCTTTCTAAGTAGAACAGACATAATGGGGAGAGTTTGTATATGGAGATGCTTCGTGAAATTCGGGAGATTCTCACGATGAGCGGGGACGAAGAACGAATAAAAAAATACAGCCAAAAACTGATTGAAAATGCGTTGTATGTATTGGTTGCTATTACGGTAGTAATGGCTATTGTTAATATAAATGAACCGGATAGAATGGTTTTAATTACGACAATCATCATGTGTCTTGGATTTGTGGTGTGTCTTGTTTTCCTGAAAAGATGCCAAAAACCGATATGGACGGTGTGCTTATTTACAATCATTATATGTGTCCTTTTTACATATTATTTCTTTACCGGAGCAAGTGAAGGAATTTCTGGTTTGTGGTTGCTTGTTTTTCCTTATGCAGTCATGACGGTAGTTGACTTGAAATACGGATTGTATGTCAGTACCTATTTTGTAGGTCTGCTGATTTTGTTTTGCTGGACGCCGGCACACCAGCTGTTAAAGTATGAGTATGGTCATGGATTCCTAATCCGTTTTCCGCTTATTTATCTGTTTTCCATGTTGATTGCAGTCAGGACCAGTTATCAGCTTTATAAAGCGAGAGACCGGCAGGAACATATAATAGAAGAGTTAAATATCGCAGTAGAAGCTGAACGGAAACGGAACATGGACCTGGCAATGCAGACGATTATTTCCATCAGCTATGCGGTAGATGCCAAAGACCCATATACCAACGAACATTCGGCAAGAGTAGCTGAGTATTCTAAATTGATTGCGGAGAAACTGGGCTGGACGAAAGAACAGCAGCAAAATATATATGTCGCCGGACGCATTCACGATATCGGAAAGATTGGTGTACCGGATGCGATTTTGAATAAACCTCAAAAACTGACCGAGGAGGAGTTTGCGACGATAAAGGACCATCCGCAAAAGGGATATGGAATTATCAAAGACTATGATGCCATAGAAGGAATCACAGATGGTGTCTTGTATCATCATGAACGTTATGATGGAAAAGGATACCCGAAGGGGTTAAGCGGAGAAGAAATACCGGTATACGGAAGAATCATTGCGGTGGCAGATGCATATGATGCCATGAATTCAAACCGTGTATACCGCAAGGCACTTGATAGAGATTATATCATTGAGCAGCTTAAGAACGGAGAAGGAACACAATTTGATCCACAGTTTGCTGAAATCCTTTTGGAACTAATCAAAGAAGGAAAAGTATAAGTATAAAGATTTTAAAGGCCATACCGGCTACTTTACTATGAAAAGTAACCGGCATGACCTTTTTCTATATCGGGATAGAATTAGTCGGTAGATATGGCATTCGGGTAGATACGCTGCATACGTGCATCATCAAACCGTTCATCCATGATTTCCTGCCATTTTGCTTCGGCAGGAATTCCATTGGATCGTTCTGTGCTTCGGATCATAGCCATGCTGGAAACGAGCATGTTTGCACACATAAAGATCATCATGACCCATGTAAGAAATTTTCCGGTCTTAATCGGAATCTTTTCAATCAAAGCAGAAACCTTTGGATATAAATGTTTCATCCAAACAACGGCAGCGATTCCCCAGAAGAAACAATATAGAAGATTGATTCGGCCACCAAGGTTAAACGGAATGGCACTGTAATCCCAGAATATTTTTCCAAATACAATTTCGGTAAATACACTACAAACATATTCAAATGCACCACCCAGGAAGGTGCCTGCCCAGAACATGAAGGAGTCGGATTTGTCACGATAGCGGTGTAATAAAAGTGTGGCTCCGGCGATTCCAAGCCCCCAGACAATACTGAAAGGGCCCCATACCACACTGCTTCGGCTCATCCAGAGGCCGGCTGTAATGCGGCAGAATATGGTTTCTGTAATATCACCAAGAAAGGCACCAATCATAAAAAGCCATACAATTTTATGCAAACCGCAACCATAAGCAAATACGGCAGGTCTTGCTTCTACAGGCGTCACCTTTTTGGCAGTAGGATAAGCACGTTTAATACGAATCTCAATATGTTTATAAATCCATTGCGCAAGACGGGCAGAAATTTTTGAAAGCCAGTTGTCGACCGCTTCCCAACGGGCTACATCGTGGCTTTTGCCACTTAAAATAATGAGTGTGGCAAGGATATCAATCGCAAACAGAATGCTGATAGCCCAAATGAGAATCTTTGCAGGAGTTTCCGGAATCAGATGGAAAAGTTCCAATAGGAAACGGTTTCCCCATTTCATGACAACAAAGGCAAGAGCACCCCAGAGAGCAGACATCGGAAGGCAGATATAGCCATCCAGGTTAAAACGGATTCCGGAGTAGTCCCACCATCTCTCATGATAGAAACGTTCAATTAAATGGCCGGCAACCCATTCAAAAACAGTTGCCAGAATGACAGAACCCAAATAGAGCCAGATGCCGTCCAGTTCCTGTCCAAAAATGGTGATAAAAATTGCAGCACTACCATAGAGGACGCAGAATGGTAAATTGACGAGACCTCTGTTTACAAAGCGTTTCTGCTTCATGGCGGAAGTACTTGTTTCAAGTATCCATCCTAAAAAGGAGTAAATAAAAAACAGCCAGAGCAGTTCATAGACGGTAAAAGTAATAAACATTGTTTTCCCTCTTTTCTTTTGTATACATAAGAAAACCATACCATACATGGAAAGGGGTGTCAAAAATTTTCGTTGATAAAATAAGAAAGATGCGCTACTATGTAAGAAAGGAAAAAATATATTGGAGGGCGCATATGAAGGTAGCATTTGATGAGAGCCTGGTAACAGGCAACGAAATGATTGACGGACAGCATAAGGAGCTGATTGATAAGATTGATAAGCTTTTAGTATGTTGTGAAGAGGGCGGCGGAAAGGTACAGGCAATCAAGATGCTTGATTATCTCGCAGAGTATACCGAGTTCCACTTTGGCGAAGAGGAAAAACTTCAGGAAGAGGTTTCGTTCCCGGGCATGCCTGAACATAAGAAAAATCATGAAGACTTCAAAAAAGCAGTGGTAGAACTTCATGAGATGTTAGAGGAAGAGGAAGGACCGACCGATGCATTTGTTGCAGCAGTGAAGAAAAATGTAGTTGACTGGCTGTTTAACCATATTAAGACCATGGACAGAGCACTGGCTGCTTATATTCAAAAGGAAGCATAGTTAGAAAAAGTAAAACCGGCAAAGACGATGAGAAGTCGACTTGCCGGTTCTTTTTTGCGTGGTGTGTCCAGAGAAGCCGGACTAAACTTGACGGCGTAAGTTTTATATTAGTCATCAAATTTTTCTGATGCTTCTTTTAGCATGGCTCTGATTGGAAGGTTATAAGGACATCTCGTTTCACAGGCACCGCAGTCAATGCAGGCATTGGCTTTTACCGGCATGGCATCATAACGAACCTTTGCCCATTCGCCGAGACCGTAACGATCCAAATAGCCCTGTAAGATAAAGATCCCGGAAATGTTGATTCCGGCAGAACAAGGCTGACAGTAATTGCAGCGGCGACAGAAATTATTGCCAAGCTGGCTGCGGATTTCTTCTATTTTCTTTAACTCATCAGCAGAAAGAGGAGCAGTGTTTTCTACAGCTGCGAGATTCATATCAATTTCTTTCACATCATACATTCCCGGAATGACTACGGTAACATCCGGATTTGCACAGATAAAGCGAAGTGCCAGAGCAGGGTCTTCAATTGCTCCGCCTGCAAGCGGTTTCATAACAATAAAACCGATGTTTTTTTCGGTACATTTACGCATCAGCTCTTCGCCCTGTGTCTCCACCAGGTTATATGGAAACATGATGGTCTCGACCCAGTCAAGGGAGAGTGCTTTTTCAAATAATTGTGTGGTATGGGTGGTAAAGCCGATATGACCGATTTTACCGGCTGCTTTTGCTTCTAACAGAGCCTCAAGTGCACCGTCCGGAGCTAAAATCGTATCCAGTGCAGCTACGCTTGGATTGTGAACCTGGTAAAGGTCAATGTAATCGGTTCTGAAATTATGTAAACTGATCTCGATATCCGCTGCCATGGCTTCCTTTGTGACAGCCATACTTTTGGTGGCAAGCACAAATTTGTCACGGACACCTTCTAACGCTTCACCGAGGTAGCTTTCGCTGACGGTATAACCTCTGG
>CAMGET010000104.1 GCA_946055175.1 uncultured Roseburia sp. | reverse complement strand
TCCATCTGCTCGATTTCAACCGCTTCACTTCGTTCTCTTACTGCTTCCACAATCATTTTGCCACCGATATATCCTAATAACAGGAATGCAATCCAATGGTCGATGGATACAATATACGTCTCAAACCGCGTCCCAAGCGCCCAGCCAATGAACGGCATCAGTGCCTGAAATCCACCGAAAAATAATCCGATGACAAGCATCTGCGTCTTGTTTACCTTGCGCATTGCAAGTCCCTTACACACAGATACCGCAAAGGCATCCATAGCAAGTCCTACTCCAATTAAAAATAATTCAATAAAAACTGCCATGTTTTTTCCACCTTTCGTATTTTTTCATGGATACGTGCGCCATCCGGTACCCTTACAAAAAATGAGACTCCTGCATACAGAATGACTACGGTTAACCATAATCATTCTGTACACATGAGTCTCATTCTTTAAGATTTGCCAGGTTTTCCATTTTTATACGGAATCGACCGGGTTTGTTGACAAATCACGTTTTCACGCGAACTACTCCCTCATAGAGTATACATTTTCTTTTCCATTTTCACTACTATATAGGAATTAGCGCTGTTTGTCAATTCCTATTTTCCTAATAATTCCAAAATTTCCTCTTTTGTGAAACGAATGCTGTCCATTCCATCACCTTCCAGAATCTGCTCTGCCAGCTCCTTCTTACGCTCCTGAATGGCAATGATTTTCTCCTCAATCGTTCCTTCAGAAACCAATTTGTATACCGTCACCACGCTCTGCTGTCCGATTCGGTGTGCCCGGTCTGTCGCCTGATTCTGTACTGCTACGTTCCACCATGGGTCATAGTGAATCACAATATCCGCAGCCGTCAGGTTTAAACCGGTTCCGCCCGCTTTTAAAGAAATGCAAAATACCGGTACGTCATCCTTTTGGAAGCTTTCCACCATCTGCATACGCTTTTCTTTATTTACTGCACCGGTCAGCATATAATAGCTGATTCCCGCTTCCTTTAAGCGCTCCGCCAGCCGATCTAACATCGTGGTAAACTGAGAAAATAAAAGTACCTTGTGACCGCTGCTTATGGCATTTCCAATCAACTCCATACACATATCGCTTTTTGCAGATCCATCTGTATAGTTTTCGTACAAAAGCGCCGGATCACAGCACAGCTGGCGCAGCTTGGTTAATTCTGCCAAAATCTGAATCTTGCTGGAATTGAACTCTGCTTCAGAGGACTTGTTTAGCATTTGTGTCAGCCGACTGACATGCGCATCATAAAGCGTCCGCTGCTCACCTTCTAATTTTGCAAATAAATGCTCCTCCAGCTTCTCCGGTAAATCCTTTAGTACATCCGATTTCAGACGTCGCAGAATAAACGGACGAATCATTTTCTGCAAACGTTCCATCTTTTCTTCGTCATGATTTACCATAATCGGAATTTCTATTTCCGTACGGAACTTCTGATAGGTATATAAAAATCCCGGCATCAGATAATCAAAAATGCTCCAGAGCTCACTTAACCGGTTTTCAATCGGCGTTCCCGTCAATGCCAGCTTAAAGGCTGCTGTAATCTGCTTTACGCCCTTTGCAGCCTGCGTTCCCGCATTTTTAATATATTGTGCTTCATCAATCGTCTGAATTGCAAACACCATATCCTTATAAAGCGTTACATCACGCTTTAATAAATCATAAGAAGTAATCAGAATTTGTCCCGGCTTTGTGGATTTTACAATGGCCTCTCGTTCTGGCACATTGCCCGCGATTACAACGGCTGAAAGCTCCGGTGCAAAACGTTCGATTTCTTTTTTCCAGTTATAAATCAGGGATGCCGGGCAGACAATCAGGGAACGCCGGCATGGTTTTTCACCTGATTTCCACTCATGCTGCTCCATCAGCAAAAGACTGATGACCTGCAGGGTTTTTCCCAGACCCATATCATCTGCAAGGATGCCTCCGAAGCCATTTTCCCGTAAGGTTTTCAGCCACAAAAATCCATTCTTCTGGTAACCGCGCATCACCGGTTTTAAAGATAACGGCACTTCGTAATCACTATCCTCAATGGTCTTCATGTTACGAACCATACCTTTAAATTCCTTGTTCTTTTCTACCGTTAAGACACCACCGTTTTTTAATGCCGCATCTAAATACATCGCACGGTATTTCGGCACTGTCACCTTTCCGCTCTTTAAGGCACTCTCCGACAACTGCAAGTCCTGGCTTACTTCCGCAAGCTCTTTCACACCCATACCGTCTGTCATAAGAAAATCACCGTTTTTCAAGCGGATATACTTCTTGCGTCGGTCATATTTTGATAAAATATGTGCCAGTTCCTCTTTGGAAAGTCCATCTGCCACAAGACTTAACTCCAGTAAATCACTCTTAAGAGATACTCCCACCGTTACGTTCGGTGCAGATACCAGCTTAAGTCCCCTAAAGTTTTCAGAGGTATAAATTGCCATATATTCGCTCAAACGCTGCAAGCCACCTGCAAGAAGCTGATACAGCATATCCTCATTGCGCGATAAGACAAATAACGTGCCTGTCAGGTCACGCCCTGTAAAATACGGCTCAACCAGACTTTTTACGCGCAGCTCTTCCGAGACATCCCGCACCTCTCCCGGTGCCACCTCACTCAGTACGTTATATTTTGTATCTCCATACACCGCAACCAGCTTTGCTCCCACGGTTACGTTATCCTGCTTGTCCAAATACAGCTCGAACTCCGGTCTTGGTGGCACATAAAGTGTCTCGTCAAAACCGTCAGAGATTATCTGAAAACTCTCTTTTAAAATCGGAAGCATATCCCGGCAAAAAGCCGGCAATTCCGCAATTGCCACATAGGCTTCCTCTCCCTTTTGCCTGCGCATAAAGTCAAAAAACTCTGCCGCCTGCTCCTTTAGTGCCGGTTCCATGCGGTAAATTAACCCTTCTTCATAAGTATAATAATAGCGTTTTCCACTGATAACCGGTATCTGCTCCTGCTGTAGGAAAACCCCTGCGCTTCCCGCTTTCAGAAAAAGCTTCGGCTTTCTTATTTCATCAGACATTTGGAAAAATTCCTGGGGTTCATAGCCGCCGGAAAATAAAAATGGTTCCTCTCCTGCTGCATCAAAAAAGCGGTCAATCCCCAGCGCATCTAATTCCATGGTACGTTCGAATCCACCGGTGTAGGCATAGTAAGCATGAAATTTGCTCTGGCGTTTTTTGTCCTCATTCTGCTCCTGCAAAAAGGCAATCCAGCGTCTTGCATTTTCGTCAAACGCCTCCATATTATGATAAAAGTCCAATTTTTTCCCATAGTGTACTCGCTCACAGGTCTGCAGTGCATAAAGAAAGGCAGAGATATTTTTCAAAATATACATGGTATCCACACCAATTTTAAATTCCACCCGGGCATAATCGTATTCCATCTGAAACGCCGGCTCTATGCGTACTTTTCCATAAATCGCCTCCGGCAGCATGTACTTGGAAGTAGACTTCATCGAATACTGGTTTAGCAGGTTCTTAAGCGACGGCGTCGTCTGGAACGCAATTTCCGAAAAGTTTTCCTTTTCCTCCTCTCCGTCTGAAGGGCGCTTACCCTGTTTTGTGCGCAAAATGTCCATCGGAGAACGCCGATTCACATAGGTCATAAGCATTGCTACACAATGCTTGCATATACCCCCATAATTATAAAATGCTTCGCACTCACATTTGTACTCTGTCACGTCACCGAATTCTTCATCTACCGTAGCACTGGCCTGATAATATGCCTGCTCATTTCCACGGACTTTCGCCCGCACTTCCGCTAACGGAATCTCATTCAACAAATACATCTCATAACTAAAATCAAAGACACCTCCTGTCTCATAGAGGTCTTTTCCTCTGCTATAAGAAGTTTTGTATACATTCTCTCTGATGTCCGATAGTGAAAACATAGTCTCTCTCCTTTAAAAGCGAAACAAAAAATCACACGATGTGTCCCCTTTTTGGTATCTTATTATTATACCACGGTTCCCTTTTTTCGTGTGATTTTTTTGGAAAGTTTTAAAAAATTACTTTTATCTCTGTTCCGACTCCTACTTCACTGGTCATCTCAATCTTTGCACCATGCTGGGCAACAATGTGTTTTACAATAGCAAGCCCTAAACCGGTACCGCCTGTGGATTTCGAACGGCTCTTATCCACGCGGTAAAACCGTTCAAATACACGCTCTTGCTGATCCTTCGGAATTCCGATGCCTGTATCCTTTACCACTAAAACAGAACGCCCCTCCTCTATATAGACAAGCAGCGTCACACTTCCGCCCCGCTTGTTGTAGCGGATTGCATTACTGCAAAGATTGTACAGCAATTCTTCTATGAGGGATTTGTCTCCCCTCTGTTTTACCGTACAGCCTTCCACATGAATGCTGACTTCATTTTGTTCTGCAAAAATCTCTAAACCTGCCGCACAGTTTTTGGCAGCTTCGAATAAATCAACTTCTTCAAATTCCAACTGCAAATCGCCATCGTCTAACTCCGACAATTTAATAATATCATTAATCAGGCTCTGCAGCCGTTCCGCACTGCGATGGATTTCTTGCGCAAAATGTACCGTATCCTTTTCATCTGTCATACCGTTTGCAATCAATTCCGCATAACCGGAGATTGCCGTCAGCGGAGTCTTTAATTCATGAGATACATTTGCGGTGAACTCCTGGCGCATCTTTGCATGCTGCAAAATATCCATATGCTGCTGCTTAATCGTCGCCACAAAAGGACGCATCTCCTCATAAACGACGTCCTCCTCCATCAGCACAATGTTATCTGCCATCTTTTCAATGGGAAGCATCAGCCTTCTGGTAAGTCTTCTGGACCAGAAAATGCAAAGTCCGAAAACCACCATACATACTGCAATAATCATAATTACCATCTGCACGAGGAGCGTGTAAATACTGCTGCTGTCCTTTGCAATCCGAAGGATGGTTCCATCTGCTGTCTGCACCGCATAATAGAAGGTATGCTTGTTAGAGGTGGCAGAATGACGTACAGCCCTTCCTTCCCCTTCTTCCAGTGCTTCTTTAATTTCCTCTCTGCCCGCATGATTTTCCATGGCATTCTCATTACCGAAGCTATCAAAGCTTACCGTTCCATCTGCTGCAATCAGGGTAATTCGAAGTCCGTTTTGCTCTGTTTCTGTGGAAAATCCTTTGGCTTCCATCTTCGGATTCATCATCTCAATCAGTTTTGCATTCGTCTGTAAATCATCAAAAATCTGTTCTTCTAAAATATTGAAAAACAGCACCCCTGCACAAAGACCGGTTAAGAGCACCGCCAATGCCGAAATCAGCAGAAACTTTGCATTAATTTTTTTCTTCATTTATTCCACCATATAGCCTACATTTCTTACTGTTTTAATACAGCTTCCCGCTTCTCCCAGTTTTTGTCTTAATGTCTTAATATGCGCATCCACGGTTCTGGTCTCTCCCTCAAAGTCAAATCCCCATACCTGACTCATCAGCTTATCCCTGGATAATACAATTCCCTTATTGGTAATCAGATATTTTAACAGTTCATATTCTTTATAGGTCAATTCGCATGGATTTCCACAAACAAATACTGCATGCTTATCGTTATCCACAAGAATATCCCCATATTTCATCTGTGCTTCCGTATTGACATCCGTCGTCCGACGAAGCAGGGCCTTCACCCGGGAAATCAGCTCCATCACACCAAACGGTTTTGTGATATAATCATCTGCGCCACTGTCTAAGCCCTTTACTTTGTCAAGCTCTGTGGTCTTAGCCGTTACCATAATAACCGGAAGCTTTGAAGTCCTTT
>CAMGET010000103.1 GCA_946055175.1 uncultured Roseburia sp. | reverse complement strand
TGGAACAAGGAAATGTCGATATTTTAAGAAAAGAAGTCGTTATTCATGCAGAAACGATTACCCGACACACGGTACTGGATTATGAAAAACTTTTAAAGGAATAACTCTTATGAAAGAAAGATTGGATGTACTTTTAGTGCAAAGGGGATTGGCTCCGTCCAGAGAAAAAGCAAAAGCCATGATAATGGAAGGCAATGTTTTTGTGGCAAATAACAGAGAAGACAAAGCCGGGACAATGTTTGACGAAACCGTGGAAATTGAGATCAAAGGAAACACCTTAAAATATGTGAGCCGTGGTGGGTTGAAACTTGAAAAGGCCATGACACATTTTGGAATATCCTTAGATGAAAAAGTATGTATGGATATTGGGGCATCGACAGGCGGTTTCACAGATTGTATGCTTCAGAACGGGGCAAAGAAGGTGTATGCCGTAGATGTCGGATATGGCCAGTTCGCGTGGAAATTAAGACAGGATGAACGCGTTGTCTGTATGGAAAAGACCAATATCCGTTATGTGACACCCGAACAGATTGATGATATACTGGATTTTGCATCGGTAGATGTTTCCTTTATATCCCTGACAAAGGTATTGGGACCGGCGAGAGCTTTATTAGCGGATAATGGAGAGATGGTCTGTCTGATTAAGCCACAATTTGAAGCCGGCAGAGAAAAGGTTGGTAAAAAAGGGGTTGTGCGGGAAAAATCCGTACATGAAGAAGTAATAGAAAAAGTCATTGAGTTTGCGTTGGAGACTGGTTTTGAGGTTATAAATCTGGAATATTCGCCAATTAAGGGACCTGAGGGAAATATCGAATATCTGGTCTATCTTCGCAAATGTGAAGAAGGTAAAATAGAAAAGTCGGTAGACATTCATGCAGTAGTAGAGGCTGCACATGGGGATTTAGATAAATAAAATGAAACATTTTTTGATTATTGTAAATCAGCAGAAGGATAAGGAACTGGAGCTGACAAAAAAAATAAAGACATATATAGAAGATAATGGCGGGACCTGTACGCATTTTGTGACAGAGGGGAAAAAAGAAATGGAAGCAGCCCCGGCTGTTTCTGATGTCCCGAAAGAAACAGAGTGTATTTTGGTTCTGGGCGGGGACGGAACGCTAATCCGGGCAGCTGCAAAACTAGTGCAATGCAGGTTGCCGTTAATCGGTGTGAATCTGGGAACGGTTGGATATCTGTGCGAGCTGGAGGCAAAAGGAGTTTTAGAGGCTGTGAAGCGGCTGATGCAGGATGCTTATGTGATAGAGGAGCGTATGCTTTTGACCGGATATGGTGTGATGCATGGAGAAAATACGACAGAGCAGATTGCATTAAATGAAGTTTCGATTCACAGAGCGGGAACACTTTCTATTTTAAGTTTAGTTGTCTATGTGAACGGAAAGTATTTACATACCTTTCATGGAGACGGGATTATTGTTTCTACACCTACCGGTTCCACCGGTTACAGCCTGTCTGCAGGAGGACCTATCGTTGATCCAAAAGCGAGGATGCTGCTTTTGACACCGATTAATGCGCATAACTTAAATGCGAGAAGCATCGTTATCAATGCGGATGATGAGGTAATGATTGAACTTGGCAGTCGCAGACCGCAGAAGGATGATATGGCATTGGTCAGCTTTGATGGAGATGGAATTGCAACTTTGGAGGTGGGCGATAAATTCGTTATTAAACGTGCAGAAGCTACGACAAAGATATGCAAGCTGAGTGAAGAGAGCTTTTTGGAAATTCTTAGAAAGAAAATGCAGGCATACTCTTAAGTAGGATATTTCAAATATAAAAGGGGCAGGATGGATGAAAATACGACGTCAGACCAAAATACTGGAATTGATAAAAAAATATGATAAAGAGACACAGGACGAGCTGTCTGCTTATCTGGAGCAGGAAGGGTTTCAGGTAACTCAGGCTACCGTATCCCGTGATATCAGAGAACTGAAACTGACGAAAGTTGCTCTCGGACATGGCAGACAGAAATATGTGGCATTGCTGGAAACAAATGAAGATATGTCACAAAAATATGAACGTATTTTCCGGGATGGTTTTATTTCCATGGATATTGCACAGAATATCTTAGTGATTAAGACAGTATCAGGAATGGCAATGGCGGTTGCAGCAGCACTCGATGCACTACAGATTCATGAAATTGTGGGAAGCATTGCGGGCGATGACACGATTATGTGTGCAGCCAGAAGTACAGAGGATGCAATCGCCGTGATTGATAAATTACGTAAATTTGTTGAATAAGTTTGAATCTGCTTTTAGGGAGAGTAGAAGGAGATTATATGTTACAGAATCTGCATGTGAAAAATTTGGCGTTAATTGAAGAGGCAGAGGTGGATTTTAAACCGGGATTAAATATTCTTTCCGGTGAGACCGGTGCAGGTAAATCTATCATTATCGGTTCCATCAATCTTGCATTGGGGGAAAAGGTACAAAAGGAGATGCTTCGTGAAAACGAAGAAAATGCGTTAGTGGAATTAGTGTTTTCCGTAGAAAACGAGGCACAGAAGAAAGCGTTGGAAGAACTGGATGTTTTTTTGGAAGATGATTGTGTAATTTTGAGCCGCAGAATTGCAAACGGAAGAGGCGTTGCAAAGATAAACGGTGAAAGTGTTCCTGCATCAAAAATGCGTGACGTGGCTGCTCTTTTAATCGATATACACGGACAGCATGAACACCAGTCTCTGTTACATAAAAAGAAGCATCTGGAGATATTGGATGCATTTGCCAAAGAAGCTTTGTCTAATAAAAAGGAAGCATTAACAGAGGCTTATGCAGAATACAGGAAGCTGCTTGCAGAGCTAAAAAATGCAGATGTAAATGAAGAGGATCGATTAAGAGAAGTTTCATTTCTGGAGTATGAAATCAAAGAAATCTCTGAGGCAAATTTACAGGAAAATGAAGATGTGACGGTAGAAGAGGAGTACAAACGCTATAGTAACGGGAAAAAGATAATGGAAGCACTAAATATGGCATATCAGTATTCCGGAAATGGCAGCGAAAATGCTTCTGATTTCACCAGCAGAGCACTAAAAGAATTGTCCCAGGCATCCGCTTTTGATGATAAGGTCAGAGAATTGGAAGCGCAAATATTGGAAATTGATAATTTGCTGAACGATTTTAATCGGGAAATTGCAGATTATATTGATGAAACAGAGTTTGATGATGAGACGTTTTTCGAACTGGAGAAGCGATTGGATGAAATCAACCTTCTGAAGTCAAAATATGGAAGGACCATTCCTGAAATTTTAACCGCTTTAAGCGAAAAAGAAGCCCGTCTGGAGAAACTGCAGGATTACGACTGTTATTTGGCTGATTTGAGGAAAAAAGTAAATGAAGCGGAGAAAGTGGTAGGACGTCTTTGCATGCAGGTGTCCGAAATTCGTAAGGATTATGCAAAAACATTAGTGTTTGAAGTGACCAATGCACTAAAGGATCTCAATTTTTTAGATGTAAGATTTGGGATGCAGTTTGATGAACTCTCCGATTATACGGCAAACGGAATTGATGATCCGGAATTTTTAATTTCCACAAATCCGGGAGAACCGGTAAAACCATTGGGAAAAGTAGCTTCCGGTGGTGAACTTTCCCGAATCATGCTGGCAATTAAGACCGTTCTGGCAGATAATGATGACATAGAAACCTTAATCTTTGATGAAATCGACAGTGGAATCAGTGGCAGAACAGCACAGATGGTGTCAGAAAAAATGAATGTACTTGGCAGGAACCATCAGATTATCTGTATTACACATCTGCCACAGATAGCGGCTATGGCGGATGCACATTACTTAATTGAAAAATCTGTTGAAAATCAAACAACGTTATCAAAAATTCGCCTGCTTAATGAGGAAGAAAGTATAAATGAGCTTTCACGTATGCTTGGCGGTGTTGAGATTACAGATAAGGTAAAAGAGAGCGCAAGAGAAATGAAAGAGCTTGCGAAAAAAAGAAAGACTTCTTAATATTTGGTATCTGTCAAAAACTTCATAGAGTGAAAACTGAAAAAACAACCATAATAAAAGAGAGAACATGGTACATAGACGATGTTGTCTCTTTTTTTCTTGCGATAATGGATGATATGGAATGTAAAAGCGAAAGAAAGGTTGTGACAGGATGGAAAAAAGTATGAAGTTTTTCAAATTTTTAACAAATATTGGATTTTGTTTTGTGATGTTATTTGCAGTCAGGACCTTTCATGAATCAATACCGGATCGTATTTATGTAGAAGTGGGAGAAACGCTTTCTTATGATTTTTTAGTTCCGGTTACGGTTGAAATGAAAGAGGATACAAAGGAGGCTTTACTAAACCAGAATCCAAAGTCGATGAGGAAGGATTCTGAGCCATCCTATTATGTGACCTGTAAACTGTTTGGAATTTTTCCGGTGAAAGACATAGAAGTGACACTTGTTGAAGAGGAAGCAGTATTCGCAGGTGGTAGTCAAATTGGAATTTATGCAAAAACAAAAGGAATTCTTGTGATTGGTATGGGGGAAGTTCAAAATACGGATGGAACGCAAACAAGTCCGGCAAAAAATCTGATTAAAAAAGGAGATTATATTGTTAGTGTAAATGGAACGCCTGTCATGGAAAAGGAAGAACTGGCAGAGGCAGTTGATGAAAATGGTGGAAAAACAGAAATAATCGGGCTTTTTCGCGATGAAGAATTTATAGAAGTAGCAGTAAATCCGGTTCATACGAAAGAGGATAAATATATGCTTGGTATCTGGGTAAGAGATGACATGGCGGGAATCGGAACGATTACATTTTATCGGAAGGATCAGACTTATGGTGCACTGGGACATCCAATTAATGACGGGGATACAGGAGAGATGCTAAAACTAGAGGAAGGGAGTCTTTATTTAACGAGCATTATTGGCGTAAAACGAGGAGAAAGCGGCAACCCCGGGGAACTTTCCGGAATCATTCATTATGGCAAAGAAAATTATATCGGAACGATCGAAAAGAACTCCGAAATCGGTATTTATGGAATTTTGGATGGAAATTTAAGTAAATTGAAAAAGGGGACTTTGTGCAAGATTGGGTATAAACAGGATATTAAAATAGGAGAGGCAAGTATTTTATCTGCTTATTCCGGTGAACTAAAGGAATATCAGGTTGAGATAGAAAGTTTGAATTATAGTGGAAACGAAGTGAATAAAGGCATTCTCCTTAAAGTAACGGATAAGGAACTTTTAGAGGAAACCGGAGGAATTGTGCAGGGAATGTCCGGCAGCCCGATTCTGCAGGATGGGAAAATTATTGGTGCAGTGACCCATGTACTGGTAAATGACCCGACAAGAGGGTATGGGATTTTTATCGAAAATATGTTGGAGGAGTAAAAAAGATGTGCTATAATATCGTACTATGAGAAAACTACGGATGAATGGGTTAAAAGGAAGAAATTATGAAGGTTATTTTAGAAAATTTAACGAAAAAATTTCCAAACCGTAACAAAAAACAGGCGGACGTGATTGCAGTAAATCATTTTAATTTTGAGATTCCGGACGGAAAGCTGATAGGTTTGTTGGGACCTTCCGGCTGCGGAAAAAGTACGGCGCTTAATTTACTGTGTGGGTTATTAAAACCAACCAGTGGTAAAATCTTTTTTGGAGAAGATGATGTGACAAACCTTCCTGCTGAAAACAGGGGCGTTGGTATGGTATTCCAAAACTATGCACTTTATCCTCATTTGACTGTAAAACAGAACATCATGTTTCCATTACAGAATTTAAAAGGGAAGGATAAACTTGCGAAAGAGCAAATGGCAGAA
>CAMGET010000102.1 GCA_946055175.1 uncultured Roseburia sp. | reverse complement strand
AACCTCATCGACAACAGCCTTTCCGTCTACAATGCGATATCCGTATGGGATATGTGCTGTCATTTAGTTCACCAACCTTTCCGTTAGATTCAATCCGCATTTTAGGTGGAACACAATCTTTGTCCTGGACTCCACCGTGATGCTTTCCACAAAGGCAAGAAAAGTTTCATCCTCAAATGCCGTCAGCATCATGTCCTTGGATGTAAAAGCCATCAGTTTTTGCAGTTCCTTAATTCGTGTCTTATCACCGCCAACGAAATTAACTAACTTTTCTTTTTCTGCCCGTAGCCTTTGTTCTTCCATAACAAGAGCGGCATTTTCTTTATTGAATACAGTAGGTTCTAATACCCCTGTTGCCATTAGGCTTGTAAGAATCTGTTTCCTGTCGGTGTTTCCTTCAATGCAGATATCTAATTCCTGAATACGAAGCAATCGGTCTTTGTCATCCATCCCTCGCAGTGTTCGCAGCAGCGGCTTCAATATCACTTGGTGACCGTAGGTCAGCTTATTCATCATGGTCAGAAAAGCCAGCTTAATGCTCTCATCAGAAATGTAGAGCATGGAGCATTCTTTCTTGTTTTCCAGGTGCTTTCCGCAAGTCCAAGCCACATAATTGCCGCTTGGCTTATAATGCTGCCTGCGCTTAAAAGTAGTACCGCATTCACCACATTTAATTTTGCCGGAAAAACAATAACGGTTCTGATATCGGTAGGTATCTGTGCCGTTGCCTTTCTCTATTGCTCTCTGGTCAAGCACTGCACGTACCTTTTCAAAATCCTCATGGCTGATAATCGGCTCATGATGGTTCTCGCAAAGGAAACGATCACGCTCACCATAATTGATGTGACGGTTAAAACTGCTGTCACTGTAGGTCTTTTGAAAAATCACATCACCTGTGTACTTTTCGTTGTTAAGAATGGCGTTCACTGTGCCCGCACTCCATTTACCGCTCCTTTTTGTCTTGATGCCACGGGCATTCAATTCCCTGGCTATCGCATGAGTGCCTTTACCTGCAAGGCAGGCTGCAAAAATCTCTTTAACAATCTCTGCCTGCTCCGGCACAATAACCATCGTACCATTATCGTTTTCATATCCGTATGGTGGATAGGAAATGATAAAGGTCCCGTTCTGAAAGCGTTTCTGCACCGACCATTTGCTGTTTTCGGAAATGGATACCGACTCGCTTTCTGCCAGACTGCTCAAAATGGAAAGCATCAGTTCACTCTCCATTGAACCCGTGTTAATATTCTCTTTTTCAAAGAAAATGGAAATGCCCAGATCTGTCAGTTTTCGTACCATCTCCAGGCAATCCGTAGTGTTACGGGCAAATCGGCTGATGGACTTGGTAATAATAAATTCAATCTTACCGGCCTCACAGTCAGCAATCATGGAAAGAAGTCCGGCACGAACATCCTTTTTGGTACCCGTGATACCCTCATCATAATAAAGGCCTACATACTCCCATTCGTCATTGGCACGGATGTGGCTTTCATAATGTGCCTTTTGTGCTTCAAGGCTGATAAGCTGCTCATCACTTGCCGTAGATACTCGGCAGTAGGCAGCAACCTTCAATTTTTTCTTCTCAGCCAGGGGTTCATTTGTCCCGATTTTTGTTATCTTTTTCATCAACTCACCTCGCTTCTTGGGCAGTGACATATTCCCGTACTATCGCAGAAATAGCAAGTCATTTAGCCTATAATCTCCGCCAGAAACGGTGAAAAAGTTTTGCGGTTTACAGCCGATATTTTGTGGAATTCATCCACAGAAATCATGCCGAACATAAACATGGTTTCCAACACTTTCTGTGCCCTGTAATAGTCAAAATCTCGCTGCAATTCTTCCTGTGTAATCTCATGTGCCACGGCATTGGGTATCTTAAAGTTTTCTATTCTTTGTACTTCCATTTCGATTCCTCCAATCTTTAAAACAATGGAAATGTTCCCTCTGCCTATATGCGAAAAGGCAGGATGAATCGAACCCCCTTGAAGGCAAAAAAATAATGCCTGCCCAGGATTCACTCCCAAGCAGGCATAGACTGTTTATATTCTCTTTGCATAATCAAGCGAAATCCAACCGGCACCGCTCTTTAGCTTGCCCCATCGAGATGCACCTTGTCCATTCTCTTCGGCAATTATGGTAAAGACACCTATTCCCGTAAAGTTCCCGGTTTTTGCATAGTTCGTTCCGGGGCCTTTGCGGATATTCAAATCAGCAACGGACACTCTCACAAGATATGGATCGAATTCTGTCTTTCCATATACCACGACACCTTTGTCATCAAAAACAAGGTAACCCGGATTCTTGTCTGCACACGCTTTAGCATTTTTCAGAATCTTAAATGCACCGATCTGTGAGGACGCATCTTCCCATGACTTCCTGACCCGATACCAGGTAACCGTGTCTGCCTTCGCATCGTACTGGATCAGGTTCCACTTCTCGATGATACCGCAGATATTCTCCACATAAGTAGGAGAGGTAGCATAGCCTCCATCCTTGATGATCTGTACCACCTTCTTATAATCGGTGCAGTCCTTTAACCCATCATAGCGAAGTTTACTGCCGTTCTTTGCTCCAAGCAGATAAGCAGAATGGTCTGCAATGGATTTTTCCACACAGTCATATTTTCTGAAATCTGCAGTTATCGTGATGTACTTGCTGCCGTCCCACTCCTGTGTTTCCTTGGTATAAACCGACTTGCCATCCCAGGAAGAACCACTCCATGTGTTGCCGGAGAGAGATTTCTTCATGCCAAATACATTATTGGCATTCTGGGCAAGTTCAGATTTTCCGTAGCCGGATTCAAGAATAAACTGTGCCAGAGAAACAGATGCAAGGACTCCACTTGCTTTCTGATCAGCAGTAAACAAAGGACCGACCTTCTTTATCACATCCACCTCTGTCATGTTCTTGAATACAGATGCCTGCAGTCCTTCGGCATCAGGTTTTTCATCGGTGGAAAGACGTTTGTTTACCAGTTCCGCAATCTCCGAATGACGGCTATACAGATAGTCTCCCGGACAGGATTTATTGGCAAACCATCTGTGAACGGTCATGTTCTGCTTGTCCACCTGCCCGATGAGAGACTTATCTGCTTTCCACAAAAGCTTCTTGATGCCGTTACGCTTACAGATATCCGTACAAAGGTCAATCAGTGCGGCATATGCTTTGTCATTGACCGCATACGGATGTTTCGTATCCGATGCTACTTCAATTGTAACGGCACGGTGGTCATTGGCTGCATTGGAAGAACACCAGGAGCTGTCTTTCTCCTCACAATACATGCCGATTCGGCCATCCGCGCCAATGCCATAGTTGCATGATGCCTGTCGGCTCTCCGGTGCAAAAATATTACCGAGGGTTTCCACCGAACACTGACCTACAACGCAGTGGATGGTGATGGTATCAATAGCATGGTTTCGGTTCTTAGTGCGGTTGGGAGAGATTCTGGTATAGGATACCAGAGGACTGTTGGTATAAGCCATTACTGTTCCTCCTTCCCGTCAGAACGGTCATGCAGCTGTTCCAGTACCTTCTTGATGGCATCCGGCACAGGCAGACCCAAGTGTGCGGCATTCTCCAAAAGAGATACACCTTCATTGGAGAGATAGAAGAAAATCACTGCCGTTCGCAGGATACCGGGTGCCCCCATCACCTGGACATCAATAATGTTTCCGATGCCAACCAGCAAGAAAATCAGCACCTTTCTGCAGATGCCCTTGAATCCGACTTCACTGGATAAGTTCTTGTCTGCAATGGCGCACATCACACCGGTAATGTAGTCGATTGCCACAAACGCAATTAGCGCATACAGCAAACCGTCACATCCTCCCAGAAAGTAGCCAAGCCACCCTCCGACAGCAGTAAATACGAATTGAATCACATTCCAAAAATCCTTCATTGACTTGTCCTCCTTAAATTTTTGTATGAAAAAAGTAGCCCCTTTTGAGCTGCTTTATGGCCTTTCGTCCTTTATGTTATAAGTTTTTACCATGTAATAAACCTGGCGAAGTGTTCGTGGAAACAGTACATCCGGGTTGTTGATGATCAGATATAGCCACGCTGAAGAAACCACGCTTTCCCACACATGAAACTCCCAGGGAAGTGAGGCATAGGTTTCTGTGACATAAATAACACCGCCAGTACATCCTTCACAGTTTTGCAAAGCAATACATTCATCCACATACTTTTTTGCCTCTTTCTCTTCACCCACACATAATGCAAGTGCTGCATAGCCAAGCGTTCCCTCCGTCCAGACGATATCCGGTGCCCCTTCATAATCCGGGGTCTTGTCACTATAAGGCTTAAATCCGGCAAATTGCTCCGAACTGGAGTACCTCATGTTGTAGTGTTCCTTATCACTGCTTTGTATGATTTGTTTATTCTCCGTCAGATACACATCCCTTGCTGTATGAAAGCATTTCTTCGCCGTATCGGTATGAACCACAGAGAAAATTAAACTGCCTGCCCAGGTCGTACAGTCAAGCGCCCATGCTTTATCAGGCTTTCCACCATTGATGCCCTGATAAAATCTGCCATTACTTTCGTCATAGCATTTTAAGAACAACTGATCTCGAACCAGTTCCGCTGCCTCCTTATATTTTTTGTCATTTAATACAAGCGACAATCCTTCCAGGGCTTGAAGCGTGGAGCATTGATGCTCTGTGGAACACCACTCGATTTCCACATCGGAATACCTATATTCACTGTCATAGGCACCATACCCGCCTCGCAGAAGTCCGTATCGCGGGTCTTTTGTATCTGTTATCTGTCTTGATAAGATCCACTCTCCGGCTTTCATGAGCATCTTCTTAAAGCCATGCTTCTCATCGCAAAAGGTGCCCATCTGAAGGATTGCATAGCAGATACCCCACACGACCCAGCCGATTGCTCCTGTTCTCACATAATCATGGAACAGCTTTCCTATGTAAATGTCATAGGAGAAGTTCCAGCTGCCATCGGCATTCTGATCTTCCTTCAATCGGTGAAGCATCTCCATCACAATATTCCAATCACCGGAGGTACTGAAAACCAAAAGTGCCAGTCCTACATCGTAAGACCAGCACCTGGAATTTAGCATATAACCGTAGGCACCATTGGCGGTATTTCCTTCTTTGCTAAACTGCGGATCATCCTCCGGAATCAGAAAGGATGCCGGATAGCGATACCACTCATCATATCCGCTTCCGGTAACGCCAACCGTTACGTCTGAGTTTACATCATGGACTCGGACAATTTTCTTTCCTGCAAAGGATTTTGTAAAAGCAATATACCCCATAAAACCTCCTAACTTACACTGCAGGTGTCAACGAGATTTCCTTCAATATCATAGGTATTAAGGGTAATCTGATCCTCATAGACATCCATGACCGTATATTTTGGAATATTTGTATTTATGGTCAGTTCATTCCAAGGGGCTGCCGGATAATCATCCGCCTCATACTTGGAACCGGTACTTGTTGCCGTTGTAAAGAACAGCTTGCCGGGATAAGTTGTCCTGCAAAGGAAATGTTCATGCCCGGCAAGCACCATGCAAATGTCGGTTTCATCAACGATAAAACTGGTCAGGCCTTCACGCAGTGTCTTTATCTGCGTTGTCAAGGCTCGTTTACTTGTAGAGTACAAGCTGTGATGCATCAGCAGGATAGCCCAGCGGTAGCTGTTATTATCCAGCGCCCCTTTGATGAAGGCCTTATGCTTTTCCACATCTGCACTGTTGGTATCGATACTGATAAACAGCACATCATTATTCTTAAAGTAAAAATCAGCCTCATTCGCATTATCCGGCAGACCAAAGTGACCGAAGTAGTTTGTATTTTTGTCATGGTTTCCTCTTACCGTAGCAATCGGAACGGAATGCTCTTTTGTAAACAGATGAAACT
>CAMGET010000101.1 GCA_946055175.1 uncultured Roseburia sp. | reverse complement strand
AGGCAAAAATTAGCCCGCATTGTAGATTTCTCCTGTAGTGTAAGTTCTTTTTCAGTTCCCATAAAAACCTCCTAATCCTTGTCATGGCATCATGTAAAAATAGCACCAAGACTTTATGCGTATAGCATAAGGGTTGGTGCCAGTCCAAGGTCAAGAGGAAAATTTGTTATTACAAAAGCGGAACGTAAATTTCATAAAAATCCATAACAGTGTCTTCCGGAATGATGCTGAAAATATAAAATGCATAGGCATAGTCTGCGCAATGCAGATTGTTTTCTTTGGCATAAGCAAGGAGTCCGACTAAATCCCAACACAGTTCACTGTAAATTGGTGTGGATGTAACAGTATATAAACAACGGCAACCGGAAACCTTAGGAAGGGAATTGCGTTTATCACTCCATGGGCAGACTTTCATCATTGGTTCACGTATTGCAAACTGTAAGGCCTGAGATTGAAAGTGCTCAGTTTCATCCATTTTCAGACTATAACAGAAATTACCAAAGGAAAAAATCGGTGAGTTTAAAATGTCTTTCATGTTAGAGTACAGAGGTTTCGAAAAATCCTGATGATAGAGCAAATAAAGATCAGGAAGTTCTAAAATGCGGTAAGTATGAAACCCCTGATTTAGATTTTCAAGGTGTTGTTTCATAAAACGGATTTTTTCTAATTTTTTTTGCAAACATTCTATTTCAGATTCGGTATTCATAATCAGGGTAGAAAAACTGTCTGCAACTTCCGGAAGAGAAGTGGCACTAAGCAATTCCTTGATTTCTGCAAGACTTACACCCAACTGACGATATAAGTAGATGCCCATAATACGTTGTATATCTAATGTTTCATAGTATCGATAACCGTTTTGCGGATCATGGACAGGGGTAACCAGCCCCTCTTTTTCATAAAGCCGGATGGCGTCTGTGGAAATACCAAGAAGCTTTGCAATTTCATGAATGGTATATCTATTTGCCATAAGTTAATCCCCCTATAAGTTCTTTCCCATTATTATAGCATTTAATGGCATATTTTGACAAATAAAAGGAGTATCATAGAAATGATACAAATATGATAAAATAATTCTTAACATATAAGAAAAATATCCGAAAGAATGAAAATTACGGTTGTAAAAATAAGAAATATTCTTTAAAATTAAGAAAAAGGAAAAATCTGGAGGTAGTGTAAATGGAAGGGAAAAAATTAGAAATAATGGAATTGAGTAGCTGTGAAAAACTGATTTTGGGATGTATTTATTCTTATGAACAGAAAACAAAAAAACGCCCGGAACTAAAGGTGCTTATGCAGTGGACAAGTGAAAAACACGGGAGAAACTGGAAACCTCAGACAGTTTGCACTTTTATCAGCAGAATGGAAAAAAAAGGATTGCTGAAAAGTGAGAAAGTGGGCAGGGTATCCTATTATGAACCATTAATTCCTTATGAGGCGTACATTCAAATGGAATTAGAAGAACTCTGTGACGTGTTTTTTGATGGAAATAAAAAGAAAATGAAAAGTTTTGTGCGTATGAACCTATAATAGCGATTGTTTTATTGCAGAAATATTGTTAAAATATAGGTAACTATTTTTGCAATAGGCAATACAAATGAGGTGACTTATGACACAAGAGGAAAGAAAACAAAGGCGAGAACAGGAAACGAGGAATGCAGCTACTGTTTTAATCGGAATTTCCTGTATTGTTGCAGCAGTTGTACTTGGTATCGTTCTTTTGTTAGCAGTATTTTTAAAGAAGGATGATAAGAAACCGGTAAACAGTAATACAGAAGCAACAACCGCTACAGAGACGGAGACAGAGGAGATAGAGACAGAGACAGAGACAGAAGAACCTGTCATTGATCCACAGACGCAGCAGGCGATTGCAACGGTATCCGGTATGACTTTGGAACAGAAGGTCGCACAGATGTTTATCATAACACCGGATGCTTTGACAGGGGTTAATGGGGCTACGGTAACCGGTAATACCAGTAAAAACGCATATGAAAAATATCCGGTAGGCGGATTGATTTATATGAGCAAAAATCTGACCGGTACAGAGCAGACGAAGGACATGCTTTCAAAAATGGAGGAATTTGCAAAGGAAAAAACGGGCTTGTCTCTTTTTATGGGTGTAGATGAGGAAAGCGGAGCGTTAAGCAGAATTGCTTCAAATCGGGCCTTTGGTGTTGCAGAGCTTGGCAAAGCAAGCGAAATAGGCGCTATGGGAGATGCAGCAAAAGCTTATGAACTGGGCAGTACGATTGGCAATTATCTCTATGATTTGGGATTTAATATGGATTTTGCACCGGTAGCGGATGTGCTGACAAATTCTGAGAATGTTTTCTTAAAGGACAGAAGTTTTGGAAGCGATAGCGGAAATGTAAGCAATATGGTACTTTCCATGCTACAGGGGTTGGAAGAAAATAATATTTATGGTGTTGTAAAACACTTCCCGGGACATGGAAGTACAAAAGCAGATTCTCATGATGGTCTGGCAACCTGTGAAAAGAATTTAGAGGAAATGAAACAGGAAGAACTGGTTCCGTTCCAAAATGCAATTAATAACGGAGCAGACTTTATTATGGTTGGACACATTACGGTTCCGAACATTACGGGAAGTACGCTTCCGAGTTCTATGTCAGAATATATGATAACAGAAGTTTTAAGAAATCAGATGGGATTTGACGGCGTGGTCATTACAGACGCTATGAATATGAAGGCGATTACCAATCAGTATGATTCTGCGGAGGCGGCTATCACTGCTATCAATGCAGGAGCAGACATCATATTGATGCCGGCAGATTTCAAAGCTGCATATGAAGGCGTCATTGAAGCTGTTAAGTCAGGTACTATCTCAGAGGAAACGATTAATTCCGCTGTAGTCCGTATTGTAAAAGCGAAACAGGCAATGTAAGAATAGGGGAAAAAATTTTGGGAAAATTGGTACTGAGCAAAAATTGTGCCAGTTTTCCCAAAAACTATCTAAAGAAATCATTCTTGTTATATGATAGGATTAGGATAGTAAAAAAATAGGAGGAAGGTAACGAAATGAGAGAAGTAATCAATTTTAACACAAAGTGGGCATTCAGCAAAGAAGCTACAGCAGTTCCTGCAACCATGCCGGAGAGATGGTATTGGGTAACACTTCCGCACACATGGAATGATATTGACGGTCAGGATGGCGGAAATGATTTATACAGGGGAACGGCTTATTATGCAAAAATGCTGTCCAAAGTGGACTTACCAAAGGCAGACCAGTATTATTTGGAATTTAATGGGGCAAACTCTTCTGCCAGTGTCTATGTAAATGGAAAAAAAGTGGCTTCTCATGATGGTGGTTATTCAACCTGGAGAGTAAATATTACAGAAGAACTGCTGGACGAAAACTTAATTGTAGTTGAATGTGATAATGCACCAAACGACAGAGTGTATCCACAGATGGCAGATTTTACATTTTATGGTGGTTTATATCGAAACGTAAACATTATTGCAGTAAACAATTCGCATTTTGATTTGGATTATTACGGAGGACCGGGTATTAAGGTGACTCCTGCAATGGAAGGCCCTGATGCGAAGGTTGAAGTGGAAGTATATGTGACAAATGAGAAAGCTTCTCAGTCTCTCGTTTATCAATTAAAAGACAGAGAAGGAAATGTAGTTGCCAAAGCACAGACAGTTGTTTCTGAGAAAAAGGCTGTAATGGAGATTAAGAATGTTCATTTATGGCATGGAAGAAAGGACCCGTATCTATATACGGCAGAAGTGGCATTAGTAGATGGGGAAGAAGCTATTGATGCAGTAAGCGCACGTTTCGGATGCCGCACCTTCAAAATTGACCCGGAGAACGGATTTATCTTAAACGGAGAAGAATATCCATTGCGTGGTGTATCCCGTCATCAGGACAGATGGGGAGTCGGCAATGCATTATTGCCGGAACATCACAAAGAAGATATGGATTTAATCTGTGAAGTAGGTGCTACGACAATTCGTCTGGCACATTATCAGCATGACCAGTATTTCTATGATTTATGTGATGAAAGAGGTATGGTTGTATGGGCTGAGATTCCATATATTTCAAATCATATGCCGACCGGACGTGAGAATACGATTTCTCAGATGAAGGAATTGATTACACAAAATTACAATCATCCATCTATCGTAGTATGGGGACTTTCTAATGAAATCAGTATGCAGGGCTCCAGCGAAGATTTGTTGGAAAACCACAGAATACTTAATAATCTGGTTCATGAAATGGACAAGACCAGACTTACTACAATGGCGATTGTTTCTATGTGTTCTATAGATGATCCATACATCCAGATTCCGGATACCGTATCATGGAACCATTACTTTGGCTGGTATGGTGGCGATACTTCCATGAATGGACCGTGGTTTGATAATTTCCATGCAAAATATCCAAATATTCCGGTAGGATGCAGTGAATATGGCTGTGAAGCATTAAACTGGCACAATTCCAATCCTGAACAGGGTGACTATTCGGAAGAGTATCAGGCATATTACCATGAGGAATTAATCAAGCAGTTGTTTACAAGAAAGTATTTGTGGGCAACTCATGTATGGAATATGTTTGACTTTGGCGCTGACTCCCGTAATGAGGGTGGCGAAAACGGACAGAATCATAAGGGACTGGTTACTTTTGACCGTAAGTATAAAAAAGATTCCTTCTATGCATACAAAGCATGGTTATCAGATGACCCATTTGTACACCTTTGCGGAAAACGCTATGTAGACCGTGTTGAAGATGTAACGAAGGTTACCGTATATTCAAATCTTCCGGAGGTAGAACTTTTTGCAAACGGAAAGAGTCTTGGCAAAAAGACAGCAGAAGACCATTTCTTCTACTTTGAGGTTCCAAATGCTGGTGAGACTACTTTGACAGCAGTTGCCGGTGATTTTAAGGATGAAGGACATATCCGTAAAGTAGACAAGTTTAACGAAGATTACCGCATGAAAGAAAAGGGTGCGATTCTTAACTGGTTTGATGTTACTATGCCGGAGGGATATTTCTCCTTAAATGACAAGCTCTCTGATATTATGGCAAATGAGCAGGGAAGAGCTTTCTTCATGGGTGTCATGGGTAAATTAATGCCGGGAAAAATGGCGGACCAGGCAGCAGGTAATGGCGGTGCCATGATGCAGATGCTTGGAAGTTTTACGGTGGTTCGTATGGTAGGCTTGATGGGAGCAGCAGGCCTTAAGATGACGAAAGAAGAACTTCTTGCAATCAATGCAGAATTGAATAAAATTAAAAAATAGACGTTAAAGAACGAGTGGGACATCCCACTCGTTTTTTATGTAATTTTGTTGCATATTTTTTGATGTTTGTTGCAGCCTTTTCAAAAGCCCTTCAAAAGTAAAGAAGGGTGTTTATAATGAGAATCAGTTAGAACAGAAAAAATGATGTAAGTGTATAGGAGGCAGATGCAATGGCTTGGGAATCAGTACTTGAGAAGTTTAAAGAGTTATTTGGGGCAGAAGGTGAAATCGGTGTTTACTTTGCTCCGGGACGTGTCAACATGATTGGAGAACATACAGACTACAATGGTGGACATGTTTTTCCATGTGCATTAACCATTGGTACTTATGGTGTAGCCAGAAAAAGAGAAGATAAAAAACTTCGCTTCTATTCTTTGAACTTTGAACAGTTAGGGGTTATAGAATCTTCTGTAGAAGATTTAAAACCGGAAAAAGAGGCAGACTGGACGAACTATCCAAAGGGAGTGATGTGGGCCTTTGGTGAAAAAGGTATGAAAGTAGAACAGGGTATGGATATTGTACTCTTTGGAAATATTCCAAATGGTTCCGGACTTTCTTCTTCCGCTTCTCTTGAGGTAGTTACCGGATATATGCTGAAGGATATGTACGGATTTGATGTGACCAATGTAGATCTGGCAAAGATCGGTCAGTATTCGGAGAATAATTTCAATGGATGCAACTGTGGGATCATGGATCAGTTTGCATCTGCGATGGGAAAAGCAGATCATGC
>CAMGET010000100.1 GCA_946055175.1 uncultured Roseburia sp. | reverse complement strand
TCGAATGGTTCAGCGAAGCAGTTCAAAAGCTACCTTCCACATACCTTATCCTGCTGACATCTTTCAGCCGGTGGATGTCCTTCTCTTTCAGGTGTATATGTGTACTCCTCTTTCTCACAACCTTTTCTTCAAATATTGAACTATTTGATGTTCTTATGATACGTTCCATTTTTTATTTTGTCAAGTTCTAGTTTAACATTTTTATTATACTGTTTACGGCAAACTCCTTTGCCTCTTCCACCGTTACCTTTTCATCCTGCGGATTTCCCAGATAAAAAGAGAATAACATGAGCTGTGAAAAAATAGCTACGGTTCCAAAGTAATGGTTCATTTTTTTTATGATACCTTCCCTTTCACCGATTTCAAGTACCTCTTCCGTCATCCTGCGAATTCCTTCTCTGCCTGCTTCAAACGGGCACGCATCCGGTTCTAAATCTTTTGACATTTCCCGCACTCCTGCGTCCCGGCGGAACGCATAGGTAAATACGGAATGATTCCGAAAGTTTTCTGCAACCCAGGCCATAAGAGTTTCTAACATATCCCGGAATCCGGTTGCTTTCTCTTCCATTTCAGCAAGTCTTGCTATCTGTTTGTCCAAATCATATTCCATTGCGGACATGATGATTTCCGCCTTACTTGCAAAATATTCATATGCGGTCCCTTTTCCGATTCCTGCACGTTCTGTAATTTCGGAAACACGCAGAGAAGTTATCTCCCTTCCCTCAGCTAACAGTGAAATCACCGCTTCATTCATTGCAATTACTTTTGGTGGATATTCTTTTTTTTCGAAAAAGCCGGTTGCCATTATAGTTCCTCCTCTACCATACTCTTATTACGGTTAAACGCATCGTATAAGCAAGGTACTACGAAGAGCGTTAACAACGTACCGTAAACCAGACCACCCACTTCAACGATTGCCATTGGCTGCATCATTTCTGAACCTTTGCCTAATCCCATTGCCATTGTTGACATTGCAAGAATCGTTGTTAATGCCGTCATAAGGACCGGCCGCAGCCTGGTTTTTCCTGCCTTAATAATGGCATCTTTTTTGTCCATACCCTTACGGCGGAGCTGGTTCATATAGTCCACCAGAACGATACCATTATTAACAATGATTCCGGCCAGCATGATAAATCCTATCATTGCCACGACACTAACTTCTTTTCCTGTAAAGAAAAGTGCCGCGAATCCACCCGTAAAGGCTAGCGGAATTGTGAACATAATGATGAATGGTGATAGCAATGACTGGAACTGTGCAACCATAATCAAATAAATGAAAATCACTGCCAATACCATCATCAATACCAGCTGTTCCATGGATTCATTAATCATCTCATCTTCACCGGTCATTTTGATTTCATATCCTGCCGGAATATCCATTTTTTCAATTTTATCCATAATCGCATTGCTTACCAAGGTTACATTGTGGTCAGCATCAATGCTTGCAGAGACACTTAGGTATCGGTTCTGTCCATCACGTCTGATTGAATTCATTGCCCTGCCTTCTACAAAGTTTGCAATAGTAGAAAGAGAGATTTCTTCTTCATCTCCTGTCAGGCGGTCTGTATAGGTAAATTTTAAACCGCGGATATCAGCCAACGTAACCTCAGACTGTTCTTCACTTTGTACATATACTTCATAATCGTTTAAGTCTGTCGAAATCGTTGTAGCAGTCGTAGCTGAAGCCATTTTTGCATATACTAGCTGGAATACCTGTGCAACGGTCATTCCATACTCTGCTGCTTTCTCTTTATCTACAGAAATCGTAAAAGAAGCAGTCGAATCGTCCAATCCATTTTCTACATCCATCGTACCCTCTATGGATTCTACAACCTTAGTCACCTCAGCCGTCAATTCCTGCAGCGTTTCCATATCTCGCCCACTAATCTGAACCGTAATACCGCTTCCAATCATCGCTGTCATATCGTTGGAAGAAATATCCGCTAAAACCAGGCAATCCATATCCTGCGTACGCTCATTAATCTGTGCAACCACCTCTTCAAGCGTCACATCGGCATCTTCTTCTAATGTAATATACATAGACACGCTGTCTCCGGAACCGCCCATTGACATCAGAGCGCCTCCTCCAATCATAGCACCAATCGTATCAATTCCTTCGATTGTTGAAATTCGGTCTATCACTTCGTCAGAGAGACCGGTAAGCTCTTCAAAACTTAAGATTTCGTCTTCTTTTGCAGAAACCGTAACACTCAGCTGATTTGACTCCATGTTCATATCCATAAACGTAAAGCCCTTTGACAAGGATGCACTCATACTTACTACTAAAAGTGCAACAGCCAGAATAAATACAAGCGGTTTCCATTTCAAGGCCTTTTCCAATAACCAGCCATAGCCTTCGATTACTTTGTCTAAGAAATTGTGCTTTACCTCTTTGGTTTTCTTTAAGCTAACCGATGCCATCATCGGAACAAATGTCATTGCTACAATCAAGCTGGCTGTTAAGGTAAATGCTATGGTTAGTGCGATATCCACAAATAACTGTCTTGTAACACCCTCCGTAAAAATAATCGGAGCAAATACACATACCGTGGTTAAGGTAGAACCGATAATGGCTCCCGTTACCTCAGAGGCACCTTCTACGGCTGCCTTTCTTATAGAATAACCTTCACTTCGGAAACGATAAATATTTTCAATTACTACAATCGAATTATCTACCAGCATACCGATTCCCAGTGCCAGACCGGATAATGAAATAATATTCAAGGAAATATCTGAAAAATACATTAGTACAATCGCAAAAATAACACTGATTGGAATCGAGCACGCAATCACAATAGTTGGTCTGAAATCCTTTAAGAACAGAATCAATACGATGATTGCCAGGATGGCACCCCAAATCATATTTTGCAGTACGGATTCTACAATCATGTCAATGTAAATACCCTGATTCATCATGACACCCAAACGTAACTTTTCATTTTGTGATTCCAGCATTTCAAAACGTTCCAATACCCGGTCCGTAACATCACCGGTAGAATAGCCGGTCTGTTTTTCAATTGAAAGCATAATCGCAGGATTACCATTCACTTTCGAATAAGAATCTGCTGAATTATCTATCATTTCTACTGTCGCCACATCGGAAACTTTAATCGGTTCAATTCCATCCATTCCAAGGTCCAGGAGAATGGTATCTTTCAATTCCTCCATAGACTCGATTTTATCGCCTACGCGAATTAAGTACTGCTCATCATCCTCTGTGATGTAGCCTACCGGCATAGAGAAGTTCTGCGCCATTAATAAGCTTTTTAATGTATCTAATGTTAATATCTTTGTCAAATCTGCAGAGCTCTCTGCCTGTTCTTTTGCAGAATCAAGCTGAGACTGTCCCGCGCTAAGCTGACTTGCTGCTACTGCAAGTTCTGAATAGGCATTGCTCATCTGAAGAATGGTCTGAATCTGTGTTTTATTTAATGCAATTAACGCGTCGTTTAGTGATGTTTTTCCATCTGCAACCTGGTCCTGGGCAGATTGAATCTGTGAGATACCTGCGGTGACTTGAGCATTTGCTGTACTTAAAGCCGCAATTGCTGTCGGTATCTCATCATAGGTGTTAACTGTAATACCCATGCTTGAAAGTGAAGATGCCTGCGCAACTAGCTGAGTTTTTGCATCAGCCAATGCAGCTTCAAGAGCGTTTTTTTGTGCCACTGCTTCTGCTACAGTTGTAAATCTTCCTTCCGATGCTGCTGAAATTACTGCATCAGGATTAAGGGAAGCATTTGCTGTATCAATAAGCTGCTGCAAACCGTCAATTGTGCTTTGCAATTCCTCACACCCATTATATGCCGTTTGTAATCCTGAAACTCCGTCGCTCAACAGTTTCTGATTATCCTTTAACTCCGTCAGCTTCTCATTTAAATCATTCGCAGTTTTATAGACCTCAATCTTACCATTGATAATCTCATTGCTGCCCTCTGCAATCTTCTGCGCAAATTCTTCAATTCCGGCCTCTAATTCTGCTTTGCCGTCTTCGATTTTCTTCTCACCGTCATCTAATTCCTTCTGGGCATCCACAAACTGCTCATCAATTTTAGCCATAATCTGCTCATTTAGTGCATCAATTTTATCCTGATCCAGGGTAATCTGAATATCTTCATCCAGTACACCTGTTGCCGTAACAGATGCAACACCTTCTACACTTTCAAGCATCGGGATTAATTCATCTGTCACATAGATAGATAATTCAGACAGATTCATTCCCTCTACATCCGCAGATGCAATCATAACCGGCATCATGTCCGGATCAATTTGCATAATAATCGGAGAACCAACTGTATCCGGGAAACTTCCCTCCAACTGGTCCAAAGACTGCTGAATTTCGATAATAATCGAATCCATATTGGTATTCTGTTCATACTCCAGTACAACCATTGAATAACTGTCATTGGAAGTTGAAGATACATTCTTAATGTTTGAAGTCGTTGCCATAGCCGCCTCAATTGGCGCGGTTACATCCTGCTCAACTTCTTCCGGGCTTGCTCCCATATCCGTTGTCACAACTACAACATATGGAAGACTCATATCCGGTAATAAATCTGTTGTCATTTTTGTAAATGACACGACACCTAAAACAATGACCAGCACCACACAGACCAAAACGGTGTATGGTTTCTTTACACTAAACTTACTAAACAACGTTAATTCCTCCTAAGTCGTCAAAATACCGACCGACCAGCCTGTCGGGCTTTTATTCATTTTACTATCTTTCCTCTAAAAATCAACCTCTTTGATCTGTATTTTATACTTTTTTAAGAAGTTAAAGTGCGCCGCAAGGCGCACACAAAAAAAGCAGATTGCTTTCACAATCTGCTTTTTGCCTTTATCATTTTAATTATGATTCTTCACTGTCTTCATCATCTACAATTGCTGCTGCCGCACCCGATACCGAAGAAACAACTGCTGCGACTACTACAACAATCGCCAATAAAATAATGCATCCTAAAAATATTAATAATCCTGTTTCTGTCATGTTACCCATCTCCTAATTCGTCTACAAGATATTCCATATACTGGGACTAGTATAGCACATTCCTGTTCGAATTAAAAGTTTTATTTCACAATTTTATTCTGTTTTGCATAGACATAAACACCTGCAAATACCGCAAATACCAATACTGCTGCAAGTACAGCCCACATTGGAATACTGCCGCCTGCATTTACTGCAAGAGGTACCTCTTCTTCCGCAATTACATTCTCTGTATCCGGGACTTTTTCTTCCTGTGCAGCCTCGTCCTTGTCCTGCTTTGTTTCTTCTACTACTGTTTCATTTACTGCTGTTTCTTCAATTTCTGCCGTATTTTCAAGAATTTCTGCTACTGTTACATTTGAAGAAATAAGTGTTGCCGGTACGTTTGCCACTTGCTCTTTTGCATCAGCGTCACTGTTCAAGTTGTCATTTCCTGTTTCGCTGTTTTCAGGTTTTTTATCTGTTGTAACATCTTTCTCTTTTACAAGGAAGGTGCTGAAATGATTGGTAATAAATTCAAGTTTGCCATTTACAATCTTTGCATTACAAGGAATCAGGGCATCTTCTTCCACTCTAAATACTTCAACTGCCTTTGCGTCTTTCAGTTCTTCCGGCAAATCAATTGTAACCGTTACTTCTCCGAAACCTTCATGAATTTGTTGCTTTCCATCCCATAAATTAATTTTTAATACTACAACCGCAGTATTTTCTTTTAATTCAACTGCTCCGATTTCTTTTACCTTATCAATTACCGTCAGGTATTCTTCACTTTCTGTATTCAAAATCTCTGCATCAAATTTTGCCGTTTCAAAAATTTCTGCACTTCCCGCAAGGCTAATGCCTTCTGCAGCTTCATTTGTCAATTCAAAGCTTGTTGTTCCATCAGCATTTTCAACTGATTTCACAACAGTAGTATCTTTTGCCTCTAAGTCGCCGGCTTTGTACAGATAAAGTGCATCAGCTGTTCCCCAGCCGCCTTTTTGCATATTTACAACAATTTGAATCTTCACGTCTG
>CAMGET010000099.1 GCA_946055175.1 uncultured Roseburia sp. | reverse complement strand
ATGGTTTCCATTCCTTTAATTCCTTTACCACCGCGGTTCTGTGCACGGAAATTATCAAGACTCATCCTCTTGATATAACCAAGTTTTGTCATAGCAACTACGGTATTGGTAACCGGAATCAAATCTTCCATGGAAATATCATACTCATCAAATCCGATAGAGGTTCTTCTTTCATCTCCGTATTTATCGGCGATTACTAAAATTTCTTCTCTAATCACACCAAGAAGCTTCTTTTCATCTGCCAAAATAGCCTTCAATTCTGCAATCTGTTCCATTAAAGCAGCATATTCTGCTTCTAACTTTTCACGTTCCAAACCGGTCAGCGCACGCAAACGCATATCTACGATTGCCTGTGCCTGTGCTTCTGTTAAAGCAAATCGTTCTATTAATCGTTCCTTTGCTTCCGGTGTACTGCGGCTGCTGCGTATAATAGAAATTACTTCATCAATATTATCAAGAGCAATCAATAATCCCTGTAAAATATGAGCACGCTCTTCTGCTTTGTTTAAATCAAATTTTGTTCTTCTGGTTACTACATCTTTCTGATGAAGTAAATAATAATTCAATACTTCGTAAAGATTTAAAACCTTTGGCTGGTTATCTACTAAAGCAAGCATAATCACACCAAACGTATCCTGCATCTGTGTATGCTTATAAAGCTGATTTAAAACAACATTCGGATTCACATCACGACGCAGTTCAATACAGATACGCATACCCTGACGGTCAGACTCATCTCTTAAATCTGTAATCCCGTCAATTTTTTTATCACGTACCAGTTCGGCAATCTTTTCAATTAATCTTGCCTTATTTACCATATATGGAAGCTCTGTTACAACAATACGGTTTTTACCATTTTGCATAGGCTCAATATTGGTAATGGCACGTACTTTAATTTTTCCGCGGCCGGTACGATAGGCTTCATTGATTCCTGCGGTACCTAAAATCATAGCACCTGTCGGAAAATCCGGTCCTTTTATGATATTTAACAGTTCATCAATTTCTGTTCCTCTGTCTTCTAATACCTCATTATCAATAATCTTAACAACGGCATTAATTACTTCACGAAGATTATGAGGTGGAATATTAGTAGCCATACCAACAGCAATACCGGTGGTACCATTTACCAAAAGATTTGGAAAACGTGCCGGCATAACAGTAGGCTCTTTTTCTGTTTCATCAAAGTTTGGTATAAAATCTACGGTATCTTTATTGATGTCAGCAAGCATTTCCATGGAAATCTTAGAAAGTCTTGCTTCCGTATATCGCATCGCAGCGGCACCGTCACCGTCTACAGAACCAAAGTTTCCATGTCCGTCTACTAAGGTATAACGGAAAGACCAGTCCTGTGCCATATTAACAAGTGCACCATAGATGGAGCTGTCTCCATGCGGATGATATTTACCCATGGTATCACCGACAATACGTGCACATTTTCTGTGTGGTTTGTCCGGTCCGTTATTCAGTTCTATCATTGAATATAAAACACGGCGCTGTACCGGTTTTAAACCATCTCTTACATCCGGCAATGCACGGGCGGCAATAACGCTCATCGCATAGTCAATATAGGATGTTTCCATTGTTTTTTTCAAATCCACTTCATGAATTTGATCAAAAATTTTATCATCCATCGAAATTTAATCCTCCAAAAGTATTATACATCCAAATTCTGAACGTATTTTGCATTTTCTTCGATAAACTCACGTCTTGGCTCTACTTTATCTCCCATCAAAGTAGTAAAGGTGATATCTATCTCAGATGCATTTTCTTCATCTATCATGACACGTTTTAAAATACGTCTCTCCGGATCCATGGTAGTTTCCCAAAGCTGTTCTGCATCCATTTCTCCAAGACCTTTGTATCGCTGAATCTTATTATTACCGTCTCGTCCTACTTCTTCTTCCAAAAGCTGATTGAGTTCTTCATCACTATAGGCATACCAGACATTTTTATTTTTCTCAATCTTATAGAGAGGCGGAGTCGCCAGATAAACGTGTCCCTGTCTGATAAGTTCCGGCATAAAACGGTAAAGGAAAGTTAACATTAAAGTACTGATATGAGCACCGTCTACATCGGCATCTGTCATAATAATAATTTTGTCATATCTAAGTTTACTAATATCAAAATCGTCATGAATACCTGTGCCGAATGCCGTAATCATAGCCTTAATTTCTGCATTACCGTAAATTTTATCTAATCTTGCTTTTTCTACATTTAGAATTTTACCACGAAGAGGTAAAATAGCCTGAGTTGCACGGCTTCTTGCTGTCTTTGCAGAACCACCGGCGGAGTCTCCCTCTACGATGAAAATTTCACAATTTTTAGGATCCTTATCAGAACAATCTGCTAATTTTCCAGGAAGCGCCATTCCTTCCAAAGCAGTTTTTCTACGTGTTAAATCACGGGCTTTTCTGGCTGCTTCTCTTGCACGTTGTGCCAACATGGATTTTTCGCAAATTGTTTTTGCAACCGTTGGATTCTGCTCTAAGAAATAAGTAAGCTGCTCACTTACAATCGAATCAACCGCACCACGGGCTTCACTGTTACCTAACTTCTGTTTGGTCTGCCCTTCAAACTGTGGTTCTTCAATTTTTACACTAATAACAGCTGTCAAACCTTCACGAATATCATCTCCTGATAAAGCAGGTTCTGTATCTTTTAACAACTTATTTGCTCTTGCATAAGCGTTAAATGTTTTTGTCAATGCATTACGGAAACCGGCCAGATGTGTACCACCTTCCGGAGTAATAATATTATTTACAAAACTTAACGTGAGCTCATTATAGGAATCATTGTGCTGCATAGCAACTTCTACGTACACATTATCTCTGCTTCCTTCACAGTAAATCACATTTGGATAAAGAGCTTCTTTACTCTTATTCAGGTAAGTAACAAATTCTTTAATACCACCGGCATAGTGGAATTCGTGAGTTCTTTCCGGATTTTCTCTTTTATCTGTCAACGTAATACGAAGTCCCTTGGTAAGGAAAGCTGTCTCACGAAGACGCTGTTTTAAAGTATCATAATCGTATATAGTTTCTTCAAAAATAGTATCATCCGGAAGAAAAGTAACTTTCGTACCATGTTTTTCCGAATCACACTCACCGATTACCTTTACATCTTCATCTGGTTTTCCTATTTTATAACTCTGATAATAAACCTTTCCTTCTTTGTAAACTTCAACACAAAGATTTTTAGAAAGGGCATTTACAACAGAAGCTCCTACTCCGTGAAGACCACCGGATACTTTATATCCGCCACCGCCGAATTTTCCGCCTGCATGTAATACAGTATATACAACTTCCAATGCGGATTTTCCGGCTTTATGATTAATGTCAACCGGAATACCACGTCCATCATCTTCTACTGTAATGGAGTTATTTTCATTGATTGATACATAAATATTTTTACAATATCCGGCTAAAGCTTCATCTACCGCATTATCTACAATTTCATAAACAAGATGATGAAGTCCTCTTGCCGACGTACTTCCAATATACATACCAGGTCTTTTACGAACTGCTTCTAACCCTTCCAAAATTTGGATTTGGTCCGCACCATATTCGTTTCCTGTTTCCATATTTTCTGCACCCATTTTTTAACCAAGCCTTTCTGTTACATGTCCTTCCACTACCTGAAAAACCTTATTAATCTGAAATCGATTCTTAATAAACTCATCTAAACCGGTACAGGTAATCAAAGTCTGTATATCACTAATACTATTTAACAAATAATTCTGCCGGTTACTGTCTAATTCTGATAATACATCATCCAGTAATAAAACCGGTGTATCATGAATGGTTCTTTTCACCAATTCAATTTCTGATAATTTTAAGGATAAAGCAGAAGTTCTCTGCTGTCCCTGAGAACCAAATTTTCTAATATCAACTTCTCCGATAGAAAAAAGCATGTCATCCCGATGTGGTCCTACAGAAGTCATACACAACTTCATATCTTTATTCTTTGCCCTGCTTAATTCATCTTCGAAAAAGATATCATCAATATTAGGCTCATATTTTAAAAACAATTCCTCTTTTTCACCGGATATTTTATAATGAATCCGGTAAACGATTTCATTTAATTCTTCAATAAACTGTTTTCTTCGTTTTATAATTTTCTTTCCTGTTTCTACCAATTGCGTATCCCATACCGGAAGTGTATCCCCTAAAGTGGGTCTATAAACCATGTCTTTTAATAATTTATTGCGCTGATTTAAAATTTTATTGTAATTGGTAAGGTATGAAAGATAAATTTTATCCAGCTGACACAATTCAGAATCTAAAAATCTTCTCCGTTCGGCAGGACCATTTTTTATAATATTCAAATCTTCCGGTGAAAAAAACACCATATTTAAAATTCCAAAGAGCTCACTTGCCTTTTTGATAGGAATCTGATTAATGGCAATTCCCTTGGAACGATTTTGTTTTAAATGCATATCAATCTGATATTCCTTATTAATATCCGTTCCGGGCTGTTTTTTTTCCACCACAGTTCTGATGTGGGATTCCTGCTCATGAAAACGAATCATTTCTTTATCTTTGCTTCCCTTATGAGACTTTGATGTTCCGCTCAGATAGGCAGCTTCTAAAATATTCGTTTTTCCCTGCGCATTATTGCCATATAAAATATTCGTGCCTTGATCAAATGAAATAGTTAAATCTTCATAATTCCGAAAATTTTTTAATTCAATTGATTTTATAATCATTTTACAATCTGAATTGTCTCTCCGTTAAAAGAAACAACATCTCCATTATAGAGTTTTTTTCCGCGCTGATACTCTACTTCTCCATTCAAAGTAACCTGTCCATCCTGAATAAAGAATTTTGCATCTACACCTGTTTCTACCAATCCGGCTTTTTTTAAAGCCTGACCCAATTTGATAAATTCGTCTGTTTCTCTAATATTAACAGTAATCATTTTCAATAATTCCTCTTCTCTTAGCTGTTAGCAGCATTAAAGTTCACAGGTAAAATTAAATAAATGAATTTTTCATCCTCATCCTTAATAAAACATGGAGCTTTTGGATTCACCATATAAAGACTTACTTCCTCTTCATCAATGACTCTTAATGCATCAATAAAGAATTTTGGATTAAATCCAATCAAAATATCTTTTCCTTCTTTTACAATATCAATATCTTCATTCATAGAACCGATGAAGGAATTAATTTTCAATTCCATATTGGAATCTGTAATATTCATAATAATAGGTTTCTTATCGCCTTCTTTTACTAAAAGCGTTGCACGATCGATACAATCTAATAATTCACGTTTATTAATTTTAATCTTTGTTTCGTAATCAGAAGAAAGCATCTGTTCAATTCTGAAATATTCGCCTTCAATTAATCTGGAAACAACGGTTGTATGATCAAATTCGAAAATAATGTGATTGTCAGATAAATAAATATTTACATCTTCTTCTAAACTTCCCGGTAAAATCTTGCTCACTTCCTGTAATGTTTTTCCCGGAACAACAACCTTTTTATGATCATAAGTATCTTTTAATTCAATGTTACGAATTGAAATACGATGCCCATCCAATGAAACAACTTTTAATTTGTTTTCATTGATTTCAAAAAGTTCACCTGTCATTAATTTATTGTTATCATTATCGGCAATAGAGAAAATGGTCTGTCTTATTACTTCTTTTAACGTAAACTGTGAGATAGCGATACATTCTTTTCTTTCAATAAAAGGAATATAAGAAAAATCGTCTCCTGATTTACCTATAATATTAAATTTCGCTTTTTCACAGGTAATAGTAGTTTTAAAAGATGCATCTGTTTCAATTACAACTTCGCTATCAGGTAATTTACGGACAATTTCAGAAAAAATCTTTGCATCTAATGCAATCACACCTCTTTCTTCAATTTCTCCTTCTATTCTTGTTTCAATTCCTAATTCCATGTCATTTGCAGTTAATTTAATTTCATTTGCTGAAGCATCAATTAAGATACATTCTAAAATAGCCATAGTTGTTCTGGTAGGAACTGCTTTTGAAACAATATTAACTCCATGTAGTAAGTTTGCTTTTGAAC
>CAMGET010000098.1 GCA_946055175.1 uncultured Roseburia sp. | reverse complement strand
GAAAATACTTGTTGTTGATGATGTGCGATTAAATCGGGAGATGCTAAAAGATATCCTGATAGAAGACTACGAAATCGAACTGTTAGAAAACGGAGAACAGGCAATTAACAGAATTTCCGAGAATGAAGAAGACATCTTAGGAATCCTTCTGGATTTGTATATGCCTGTAAAAGACGGTTTTTGCGTGATTGGGGAAATGAAAAAAAGAGGATTGATGGGTAAAATTCCTGTTTTAATTATCTCTAGTGAACGTTCTGTCGCAATTGAAAAGCAGTGCTTTAATCTGGGGGTTAGTGATTTTATTCATAAACCTTTTGATCCGATTCTGGTCAAAACACGTATCATGAACATACTTAATTTGTTTTCTTACAAAAACAACTTGGAGAATCATGTAAAGAAGCAGACGGATACGATTTATCGTCAGTATTTAACGTTAAAGGAACAGGCGAAAAAGTTAGAAGAAAGCAATGAGAAGATTATTGATATTCTCGGTACAGTAGTAGAAAGCCGTAATTTAGAGAGCGGAGAACATATTAAACGTGTAAAGGGTCTTACGGGTGTTCTTGCGCTGCAGGTAATGGCTGACTATCCTGAATATGGTCTTGATGAACAAAAGGTAGAAGCTATTGTGGCTGCCAGCTCGTTGCATGATGTAGGAAAAATCAGTATTCCGGATCATATTTTGTTAAAGCCGAGCCGTTTAACAGAAAAAGAATTTGAATATATGAAATTACATACAACAAAAGGCTGCGAGATTTTGGATAAAATTGAAGGTATCTGGGATGAAGAGTACAAAGAAATGAGCTATGAGATTTGCAGATATCATCATGAAAGATATGACGGAAAAGGTTATCCGGATCATTTGGAAGGGGAACAGATTCCGATTTCGGCACAGATTGTATCCATTGCGGATGTCTATGACGCGCTGGTATGCGAGCGTGTTTATAAGAAGGCGTTTCCAAAGGACATTGCATTTCATATGATTATGAATGGAGAATGTGGTGTTTTTTCACCAAAACTGTTAGAGTGTTTCCAAAAAGTTAAAAATGAGTTTGAACGTATTGCAGGCGTATCATAAATTGAGGTGTCAAGTATTTTCTCTTTACTGTAAAGAAAAAATGCTTGACACTTGCTTTTTGTTATGATAAGATAGCACACGGTGATGAAATGGAAGAAAAGATAGAACAGGCTTATCTGTATGATTTTTACGGAGAGCTACTGAATGAACACCAGAGAAGAATCTATGAAGATTTCGTTTTTAATGATTTATCTCTTGGGGAAATCGCAAGTGAAGAGGGAATCAGCCGTCAGGGTGTGCATGATATGATTAAGCGGTGCACAAAAACACTTGAGGGATATGAAGCAAAGCTTCATTTGATTGAGAAGTTTCAAAATGCAAAGACAAAGGTGGAGCAGATTCACACGTTGACCAAACAGTTTCATCAGAATCATGACGAGGCATTAATCGGAGAAATCGAACAGATTTCCAATCAGATATTAGAGGAGCTATAAGATGGCATTTGACAGCTTATCTGAAAAACTTCAAAATGTATTTAAAAACCTGCGAAGCAAGGGACGCCTGACAGAAGAAGATGTCAAGACTGCATTAAAGGAAGTTAAGATGGCGCTTTTAGAGGCGGACGTTAACTTCAAAGTAGTAAAGCAGTTTGTAAAGGATGTACAGGAACGTGCAATTGGACAGGATGTCATGAATGGTCTGAATCCGGGGCAGATGGTAATCAAGATTGTTAATGAAGAAATGGTGAAGCTTATGGGCTCTGAGACCACAGAGATTAAGCTTCAGCCGGGAAAAGCATTGACAGTCATTATGATGGCCGGTCTTCAGGGTGCAGGTAAGACGACTACTGCAGCAAAGCTTGCAGGTAAGTTTAAGCAGAAGGGCAAAAAAGTGTTGCTTACCGCATGTGATGTTTACCGTCCGGCGGCGATTGAACAGCTGCAGATTAACGGTGAAAAACAGGGTGTGGAAGTATTTGCAATGGGCGATAAGAATAAGCCGGTAAACATTGCAAAGGCGGCAATAGAGCATGCGTTAAAGAATGCATTTAACATTGTAATCATCGATACTGCCGGACGTCTTCATATTGATGAAGATATGATGGCAGAGTTGATTGAAATAAAAGAAAACATCGAGATTCATCAGACCATCTTAGTGGTAGATGCCATGACAGGCCAGGATGCAGTCAATGTTGCATCCATGTTTGATGAGAAAATCGGGCTGGACGGCGTTATTTTGACAAAGTTAGACGGCGATACAAGAGGCGGTGCGGCACTTTCTATCAGAGCCGTAACCGGAAAACCGATTTTCTATATCGGTATGGGAGAGAAGCTGTCTGACTTAGAACAGTTCTATCCGGACCGTATGGCATCAAGAATCCTTGGCATGGGGGATGTCTTAACGCTGATTGAAAAGGCACAGGAAGACATCGACTTAGAAAAAGCCAAATCCATTGAGCAGAAGATGCGAAAAAACCAGTTTGACTTTGAGATGTATTTAGATTCCATGAGTCAGATGAAAAAAATGGGCGGCCTTTCCAGCGTTATGGGAATGATGCCGGGCCTTGGAATGGGCATGGGAAAAGGCAAAATGCCGGATATCGATGAAGCAGCCGCTGAAAAGAGCATGGCAAGGACGGAAGCAATTATTCTTTCCATGACACCGGAAGAAAGAAGAAATCCGTCTCTTATGAATCCAAGCAGAAAACACCGGATTGCAAAAGGCGCAGGCGTGGATATCGCAGAGGTCAACCGCTTAGTAAAACAGTTCGAGCAGATGAAGAAAATGATGAAGCAGATGCCTGGCATGATGAAGCGGGGCAGACGGGGCGGCTCCTTCCGTTTCCCATTTTAAGTATCAGGTTAGAATCGTGTAAATGCAAAAGAAGCTGACACGTTTTTTAATAAAAATAGAAATATCATATTTTTTAATTTCAGGAGGAAAATGAAATGGCAGTAAAGATTAGATTAAGAAGAATGGGACAGAAGAAAGCTCCTTTCTACAGAATCGTAGTTTCTGATTCAAGATCACCAAGAGATGGCAGAGTCATCGAAGAAATCGGAACCTATGATCCAACAAAGAATCCAACAGAATATCATGTTGATGAAGAATTAGCTAAGAAATGGTTAAACAACGGTGCACAGCCAACAGAAACAGTAGCCAGAATCTTAAAGAGCGCTGGTATCGAAAAATAAGTATAGTGAGGTGGACTAATGAAGGAATTAGTTGAAGTAATTGCCAAATCACTAGTTGACAATCCTGATGAAGTGGTTGTAACACAAACCGAGAACGATAAAGCCATTGTGATTGAACTGCGTGTAGCACAGTCTGACATGGGCAAAGTAATCGGGAAGCAGGGACGTATTGCAAAAGCAATTCGTGCCGTTGTGAAAGCAGCATCTTCAAAAGAAGAGAAAAAAGTTATTGTAGACATTATGCAATAAAGTGATTTTAAAAGCTATCTCCGTTTGTGAGGTAGCTTTTTTACCAAATGAATAGGAGAGCGAATGGAACAGAGATTTCAGGTAGGTGTGATCACTTCTACCCATGGGGTGAGAGGGGAAGTAAAAGTATTTCCAACAACAGACGACCCGGCCAGATTTAAAAAATTAAAGCAGGTCATCTTAGATACCGGGAAAGAAGATATGGAATTAGAAATTACCGGTGTGAAGTTTTTTAAGAACATGGTGATTTTGAAATTCAAAGGCATTGACGATATGGATACAGCAAACAAATACCGGCAGAAGAGCCTGTATGTTACAAGAGAAAATGCTGTAAAACTGGAAAAGAACGAGTATTTTATTGCAGACTTAATTGGACTTGCGGTGTCTTCTGAGGAAGGCGAAGACTTAGGGTTTATTAATGATGTCTTACAGACCGGTGCCAATGATGTCTATGTCATCAAAAAGACAGGGGAAGAAGACCTTCTTTTGCCGGCGATTAAAGACTGCGTAAAAGAAGTAGATATAGAAGGAGGCAAGATGGTGGTACATGTGCTTCCGGGGTTAAGAGATTTGAATTAGAACCGATTTGGCGGAGAGTACTATGAATTTTCACATTTTGACTTTGTTTCCGGAAATGGTAATGCAGGGCTTATCAGAAAGCATTATTGGAAATGCAACAGAAAATGGCTTGCTTTCTATCGAAGCTATCAATATCCGGGACTTTACAAAAAATAAACATAGAAAAGTAGATGATTACCCTTACGGAGGCGGTGCAGGCATGCTGATGCAGGCACAGCCTGTTTATGATGCATGGAAATCGGTGGCAGACAAAATCGGACGAAAGCCAAGAACTGTTTACCTGACCCCGCAGGGGCAGACCTTTACCCAGCAGATGGCAAAAGAACTTGCCACAGAACAGGATTTGATCCTGCTTTGCGGTCACTACGAAGGGATTGACGAGCGTGTGTTAGAGGAAATTGTAACGGATTACATGTCAATCGGTGATTATGTGCTGACCGGCGGCGAGCTTCCTGCCATGGTGATGGTGGATGCGATTTCCCGTATGGTACCGGGTGTGCTGACGAATGAAGAATCCGGCTGTACGGAATCCTTTGAGGGAAACCTGCTTGAATATCCGCAGTATAGCCGTCCGGAGGTATGGCAGGGAAAAGCGGTACCATCCGTGCTGTTATCCGGTAATCAAAAGAATATCAGAGAATGGAGAAAGGAAGCGGCTATCGAAAGGACAAAGGAACGCCGCCCGGATCTCTATGAAAAATACGAAGCCTTGGACCGGTGCCGTGAGATTTTAAAAAAGCAAAAGCTGCTTCATATTGATATGACAGAGCTCATTGCCAGAGGACAGGCAGAACTTGTGTATGCAAAGGGCGCGACGATCTGTCTTTTTGATAAGGTCAGCCGCATCTATTTTCATACAACAGACGTGAAAGAAATAGGTTGCCTGGCATTAGAGGCGATAAAGGAACATGCTCTAACACATGCCTATCAAGGGATTGCGGACCTTCTGGTACTGCATCAGGATTTCATGAAGCCTTATGCGGAAGAAACACTGGGCTTGCATGAGATTATGGTTTGCAAACAAGCGGTGTATACAAGGAAGGAAAAACTGCCAATCACCGGTTTGTACCGCGTAGACGGGAAGGATGCCGAAGATGGAATGGTTATGATTCGTAGAATTGGAAAAGAATATCTTGATACAGTAGTGGCACATTATCATACCATCGATGATCCGGCTTACATCATAGAGCGTATAGAAAAAGGTGCTATGTATGGTGCTTTTCTAGGCGACGAGCTGGTTGGATTTATCGGGACACATGGCGAAGGAAGCATTGGAATGCTCGAGGTTTTTCAGGAATATCGCAGAAGAAGGATTGGGAAGGCATTAGAAACCTATATGATAAATCTGGCTTTGGAAGCAGGACAGACCCCGTTCGGACAGGTGGCAGAAGGAAATGAGAAATCCTTCCGGCTGCAGGAGTCACTTGGACTGTGCTTTTCGAAGGCGGATGTGTATTGGATGGAGAAGAAGTAAATATTATATTGTAAATAAGGAAAGCGGGTGCTATACTGAATTCATTCAGAAAGTATCCGTTTTTTGAACTCGGCTGTTATCTATAAGCAGCCACCTGCCGTTTTTCGGCATCTGCTTGGCTATTCTGACATCTCGTCAAAGATTCCCAAGTAAAAGAAAATTTGATACGAATAGGAGAGATGCAGATTTTTTCTGCATCTCTTTTTGGTTTTTGGGTGTCAACGCACATTATTGGAGGATAAGAAATGAATCAGTTATTTATAAAACAAGAGTTAGATAGCACCATTACAAAGGAACAGTTTTTAGAAGATATGGATTGTCTGTTTGAGAATCTCAGAGAAGCCTATGGGATGTATGATTACTTCGGAGAAGATGCTTTTTTTAAGCCAGAGTAAATGTTGGGCGAAGAATTCGGGGAGATTATGAGTTTGAAATGAGTCATGCAATAAAGTACACTTCATGAGAAGGAGTTCCTGTGATTGATTGCAAAAAGTGTTATTATGATAACAAGATAGAAAAGGAACA
>CAMGET010000097.1 GCA_946055175.1 uncultured Roseburia sp. | reverse complement strand
TATTACAATAAATAGGGACGGTTCTTTTGTACCTCCTATTGTAAGTTCGACAAATCCGACACGATTCCACGCATCTGTTCCTTCGTAGAAGCATTTCTTGCAGCCTCCAGCACCTGCCTCTTTTCTTCCTCTGTCATCCTTGCAAAATTCTCCATTGCCCGTTCATCCATTGACATCTGAAACGCCAGTCCCATCGGCATATCATATTTATTTTCCATTTTACACCATCCCCCATAATTTAAGCACCCAATAAATCAATCCCAGCACCCAGCTGGAAAAAATACCATATAAAATCACCGGTCCCGCAATCGTAAAAATCTTACAGCCAATGCCAAAAACCTGACCTTCCTTTTGAAATTCAATTGCCGGTGCCGCTACACCATTTGCGAATCCGGTAATCGGTACCAACGCGCCTGCGCCTCCCCAGTTCGCAATGGATGGATAAATGTTGAAACCTGTCAGAATCACACTGCACAAAATCAAAATCAGGCTGCACCAACTTCCCGACGTCGTTTTATCCAGTCCGTAATTGGCGCAGGTATTTAAAATAAACTGTCCGATAGTACATATGATTCCTCCCGTCACAAACGCTTTTCCCATGTTTGCCCACAAATTATGAGTTGGCGTCACCTGTTTGACATACTCATTATATTCCTTCTGTTGCTGCTGTTTTTGCTCCTGTGTCTGTCCACTCATCCTGTTTCTCCTTTCTTGCGTTTCCTTTTGTCTCAAGTATGCCCTTTTTCTAAAATTTTCATTCAATATCGCTTTCTATTCTGCGCACAAGCGAGTATAATAATAGATAGTGGCAAAGCCACAGTATACTTACGGAGACCATACTTATGAAAAAACGAACCTGTTTTTTAACCGCATGTTTTATTGCGTTATCTGTGATTGCATTATCTGTTTTTACTCCGCTCACAGCGTCTGCACATGAAAGTAGCCGTGTGATTCGTGTCTGCTATTATCCGTTGGAAACGACTTCCTCCCAGCATGAAGAGCATATTTACCACAATTACTACTATGATTATCTCCAGGAATTAAGCCAGTACACCGACTGGAGCTACGAATATGTGGATGCCGACTATGAAGACTGTATCTCAATGCTGAAAAATCATGAAATTGACCTGATATGCGGAATTGATAAAACAGAAGCCGGCAGCGAATGGCTGGATTATTCTGCTTCTTATGTCATGAATGCAAAGCATAAATTATATACGACTGCTGACAACGATGACTTTTACTATGACGATTACGAACACTTTGACGGTATTAATGTCGGCATTTTGAACTCTTGCGGTCAGGCCGCAGCCATCGATGACCTTTGCGCCACACAGCACATTACGCTTCATAAAGTTTTCTTTGATTCAGCAGAAGAAATGGAAAAAGCTTTGTCAGAGGGAAAGATTGATGCCCTTTATGCCATGTCCGTTTCTGACAACACAAAATTTCGAATTGCCCACCATTTTTCTCCTACCATCCTGTATCTTGCGACCTGGAAGGGAAATGACCTCATGGACGAAGTGAATTCGGCACAGGGACAGATTCGAACCGTGCTTCCTTTCTTTGAGTACGATTTATTCCAGAACAATATCGGAAGCCAGCAAAACATGCTTCCTTACTTTACCAGAGAAGAAATTGCCTACATCGCAGAACATCCGACAATTACAATCAGCGCTGACCCTTCCTGGGAACCGATTGAATACACCGACCCCGTGACCGGTGAACTGACCGGATTTTCTGCTGAAATTTTGGAATTATTAGAGGAATACACCGGACTTCAGTTTGTGTACAGCGGCTCCCGGGATTTCACGGAAGCCCTGGAAAAATTAAGTGCCGGCGAAGTAGAGGTGCTGACCGCCCTGTCCCATGACTATACCTGGGCAGAAAAAAATCATGTCAATCTAACTACCCCTTACCTGGACAGCTATATTGTCATGATTTACAACCATGCCAAAAACTCTGGCTTAACCACAGCCGCTCTTCCCCGCGACTTCAATGTCACCGACAAAATCCTTGCCACACAGGATTTTGAAAATATCCTTTATTTCGACACTACCGAGGAATGTATTGATGCGATTGTAAGCGGAAAAGCAGACTGCACCTTCACAAATAATTATGTTGCAAACTATCATTTGTCCAACATGACCTATCGTAATTTAAGTGCCGTCAAAATATCAGGCATCAGCGAAAACCTGGCGATTGCTGTTTCCAAGGATAGCGACCCAAGACTTCTAAGCATCCTGAATAAGGGACTGCAGTGTATTCCTACTGAGAAAATTGATGCTCTCATATTAACCTACACCCTTTCTCAGAATGATTTAAACCTTAGAATGCTGCTCTATGCTTATCCGGAAGTCTTTATTGCCGTTATCATCTTCATCTCTTTATTGGTTGTAACGGCTTTACTGATTGCCTTCCTGCTTCACTACCGTAAGGCACATGTAATTGAAACCGCTTCCCAGACCGACGCCTTAACCGGTATTTTAAACCGTGGCGCTGTTCAATCGCAGATTACCGCTGCCCTGGATAGGGAAAAACAGCTTCCTGACCATGTCTGTCCATTGATTGCCGTAGATTTGGATAACTTCAAATACATCAATGATACCTATGGTCACATGGAAGGAGACCTTCTTTTAAAAGCAGTTGCAAAAACCTTAAAAAACGCTGTTCGTCAGACAGATATTGTAGGGCGTCTCGGCGGCGATGAATTTATTGTATATCTGACAAATATCAGCACAAAAAAAACTGCGGAAAAAGTAGCCGCAAAGCTCTGTGCCGCAGTTTCTGCCCTTTCTCTGGAAAAAGAAGAGTGGAGCGAAATCACCGGAAGTTTCGGGATCGCTTTTGCAACTCCCGACATGAACTGGGATACCCTGTACAACCATGCGGACCGTGCACTCTATGACGCAAAAGAAAAAGGGAAAAATCAGTATTGTGTTTATTCAGATACTACTGAGTAATAGAGACCTGCCACAGGCAGGTTTCTTTTTTGCCCCAGAGAAGCAATTCCTTCATCTGCTCATCATAGCGTTCCTCCGGTGTATACTCTTTTAAGATAGACAAAAGATATGCTTCCTGTTCATTCTTTCCTTCTTTTTGCTGCAGCTTTTCCTGCAAAAATGCCGCCAGTTCTTCCGGCTTACTGTCAGGGTTCACTTCCAAATCAAACAGCTTCGCTGCCAGCCCGGCAGCATAATAAAACTCATAGTTGCCCAGGATTCCCGCCCGTTTCATATTACATTTTATAATGACACTTTGTCTTGCAATGGATGTTACCATAAAAACACCTCACAAATCATTCTTTTCCCTATTTTATTCCACATCCACTTTTAAGTCAAATTTACTTTGCGGTCATATCCGCAAGGAAAAAGTAAAAAGACCCTGCCATTTTACCAAGCGCAATAGCTAACATGACCCAAAACAAGCCCTCTTTTATTTTCAATCTCCGAAACAGAATCGGAAACGTATTTAAAATTTCCGCCAACGCAACGGAAATGCAGCCGACAAAAATTCCTGCACACAGTCCATACACCATAAGTAACGGTGAGCCAAGCGGAATCCGGATTTCCGGAAACAGAGACAGAATCGCGCCCACAAATCCTCCGATAATAATCGTTGTTCCGACCCGCATCTTTTCTACCGCCCGCCCCAGCTTTCCAATCAGTCTTGGGATAACACCGATGATAATGACGAATGCAAACGTACCTGCTGCAGTAGCACCTCCTGTCACTGCTCCGGCTAACCCCAAAAGCAAATGTCTACTCCACATCGATATTGTGTTCCTTTCTGCTTGCATTTTCAATGAACGTCGAATCTACATCCTTTTCATACTTGCGCATGGAGACCTGAATCGGTGTCGGATCCGGTGTGATTTTCTTCGAACCGATATGGTTAAAAAAGACCGTAATTCCCACTGCAAGTCCAATACAATAACAAACCTGCAGCTCGGTGACTCCTTCCATTGGCACCCCCATCACCTGCAGATAAAACTTATCAAACATTTCGAGAATTCCTACGTCATTGTTAAATGCCATAATGGTATAAGCCGAACCAAAGAAAATCACAATACACAAAACCACCGTTTTAAGCTTCTCCAGCCATCCATTCTGCTCCCCGTTTTCCTGATACTCCAAAATAAAATCCGGCTCTCCTTCATTCACCACAAGAAGTCCGGGCTTAATTTTATGAATCAGTTCAATTATTTTTAAAATTGACATGGAAACTGTTTTGTGGTCCTTCTTATCATCCCGAAACCGATGCACCTCAATCGCCTTTATTTTTCGTAGCAAAGGTTCATCTTCACATTCCAGCTTTGCAATATCGGAAAGAATGACTTTGGGCTGCTTAATCAGACAGTTTCTGTCTATCTTGATATAAAGCGTACCACTATTCTCTTTCACGCTGCTTCCTCCTCTATGGCATACTCATTTTGCACCAGCATTCCATCCCTATACGCATCTTCCTTTTCCATATAATAATAAACAGAAATGGCTCCACAGACTATCATTACAATCATAAACAATACCAGACAGAAACGATATTTTTTTACATTCATTTTTCTTTTTCCTTTCTTTCCATTTTTGTATTATTATTTGTAAAAACGGCAAAAAATATCCTTGTATTGATTGCTTTTTCTCGAAAAACATGTTACGTTTTTTAATAGTAAATTCTAACTATGAGAGGTTTATTATGGCTGCAACGAGAGAGGTTCTGACCTTAGCGGTCGAAATCGGAAACCTGCTTTTGAGAAACGGAGCCGAGGTATATCGTGTAGAGGATACCGTGCTCCATATTTTAGAAGCTTATGAAATAAAAGATTATGATGTATATGTTTTATCAAATGGTATCTTTGCCAGCGCCAATGAAGATGAAGATGACGCCTGCAGTATGATTCGCCACGTACCCTTAGGTTCTGTACAGCTCAACAAAATCGCTGCCTTAAATCAGCTTTCCCGCGAGATTTGCGCTCACGAATGCTCTTTGTCCGATGCCTGGGAACGCTTGGAAGAATGTAAAAACCTTCCGCTGGCACCGGATTCTGTCAAACTGTTTTTCTGCGGCTTAGGTTGCGGATGCTTTGCCTACTTATTTGGCGGTACTTTGGCAGATGGTATTGTTGCTTTCTTCTTTGGTGTTGTATTGGAATTCTTCCTTCTTACCAGCCGGAAAAGTAAAAGTTCAAAATTTATCATTAATATCTTAGGAAGCGCCATTGTTACTACCCTAAGTTTATTTGCTTTAAACCTCGGTCTGCCAATTCTGCATGACAAAGTTATCATTGGTTCTATCATGCCGTTAGTACCGGGTATTGCATTGACGACCTCCATCCGTGACCTGTTCAACGGAGATTATTTATCCGGTGTCATTCATATGATGGATGCTGTACTTACCGCCTTTTGTATTGCAGTAGGTGTCGGTGCAATTATTACCATATATCAATTGCTTCCGGGAGGTGTCTTGCTGCCATGATGATTCAGTTTATTGTAGGCTTTTTTGCCACACTCTCCTTTGCAATCCTATTTTCTGCCCCAAAACGGCAGCTTGTTTTCTGCGGTCTGACCGGTGCTGCCGGCTGGATTGTATATTTACTGCTTATGCAAAATGACTCGGGAATTGCGCTTGCCAATCTTGCCGCAACCTTTGTACTCACCTTAATGGCCCGCATTTTTGCTGCGAGGGAGCGCCATCCGGTAACCGTATATCTCCTGTCCGGCATCTTTCCGTTAGTTCCCGGCGCAGGTATTTACTATACCTCTTACTACTTTATTATGCATGATATGACAAACTTCTCCCGGTATGGATCTGAGACCGTTATCATTGCAGGTTCCATTGCACTTGGAATTGTCTTCGGATTTGCGCTACCACAGAAAATGTTCAATGCACTGCCACAGTTAGGGCATAAAAGATAAAAAATCCTATTACAGACGTCATATGGAAGTAATATAGATATTTAGTACAGAATTTCAATTATACGGCACACCATGAGAGGAAAAGATAATGTCAAGGCCTTCTGCTTGGTGGGAGATGGGCCCCTTTGCAGCTGAATCTGGAAGGTTGCCTT
>CAMGET010000096.1 GCA_946055175.1 uncultured Roseburia sp. | reverse complement strand
TCTTTCTTCCTCAATATACGAAACAATAAATATAAATTCTGAACTAAATATCTATTTAGCAACTTTTCCTTTCCTTCAAGGACGTAGCCACTTCAATTTTTACAGGGCTGATCCTTGGATTCCTTATCATTTCCACAAGTTGTTTTACTGCGATTTCACCCATGTATTGCTTTGGAACATGAATTGTGGTTAGAGTAGGAGTGATATAGGTGCAAAGAGGCATATTATCAAAACCTACAATAGCGATGTCTTCAGGTATTTTATAACCGGCTTCAGTAAGAGCCCGGATAGCGCCGGCAGCGATCAAATCGTTATCTGCAAAATAACAGTTGGCTAACTGCGGCTTTACGTTCTGGCTCAATACTTCTTTCATATCACTATAAGCACCATCTATGGTTGGAGATAAGTCGTGGACAACCGAACGGGAGGTTGACATGCCGTTTCTCCGAATGGCTTTATAAAATCCATCGGCACGTTCTTCAAAACTTGTACTGCGGTAAGAGGAGCGGAGGTAGCCGGGTTGTGCGTGCCTTTTTCGAATAAGATGGTTTGTAGCTAAGTAACCGCCCTGTATATTGTTTGTAATAACGCTACTAATCTGCAGGTCTTCAAAGTAATTGTCTAGAAGTACCATTGGAATGTTGCAATTTGCAAAAGGAATGAGATCATGTTTTTCCATTTCTGTTCCAAGCAACAGGAGACCTGAAGTTCCAATCCGATACAATTCCTGCAGCTGATGAGCGATGTCATCTCCTTCATAAAGATAGGAAATATGAAAACGATAATGGTTTTCTTTGCAGGAAAGACTGATGCCTTCTGATAATTGAGAGAAAAAAGGCGTATCCGGCATTGAAGAGCCATGATCCTCATGGGTAAGAATAGGTGAGTTTGGGACTAACGCTCCATTTTTACGGTATACAATAAAACAAATGGTTCCCTGTTCCTGCGATGGCAGTTCTTTTTCTTTGATACGGGTAAAGTCATACCCGTATTTTTTTGCTTCTTCTATAATTTTTTTTCGAGTTTTTGTGCTGACACCGGGTTTATTATTTAAAGCCATAGAGATGGCAGCCTCTGATAAATTCAGTTTTTGTGCCAGTTCTTTTGCAGTAATTCCCATAATAATCTCCTTAGTAAATTTCATGTCAGCTTTATTTTAGTTTCTTAAGCAAATTAAGTCAATAAATCTTCTTAATTTCACTTAATCCCATATTTAAATTAAGTTTGAAAAATCTTATAATGAAACATAAAGAAAGCGTAAAAGAAGGGGAGGGAACTATGTATTACATAGGAATTGATTTAGGAACATCAGCCGTAAAACTGGTGTTGATGGAAGAAACCGGTGCGATTGCAAATATCGTATCGAAAGAGTATCCCTTATATTTCCCACATCCGGGATGGTCCGAGCAGAATCCAAAAGACTGGTATGAACAGGTGATAGCAGGGTTAAAAGAGCTGTTGACTGATGTGGATAAGTCAAAGGTGTCTGGTATCAGTTTTGGGGGACAGATGCATGGACTTGTGATGCTGGATGAAACAGATGAAGTCATTCGTCCGGCTATTTTGTGGAACGATGGACGTACCATCGAGGAATGCGAATACTTAAACAGTGTAATTGGAAAAAAGAAGCTTTCCGGCTATACTGCAAATATTGCCTTTGCAGGCTTTACTGCACCGAAGATTTTGTGGGTAAAGAAGCATGAACCGGAGAACTTTGCCAGAATCAGTAAAATCATGCTGCCGAAGGATTATGTGGCTTACAAATTGACAGGTGTGCATTGCACAGATGTGTCGGATGCGTCCGGCATGCTTTTGTTGGATGTAAAAAATCGCTGCTGGTCAAAAGAGATGTGCGATATCTGTGGAATAGAGGAATCAGTTCTTCCACAGTTGTTTGAAAGTTATGAATGTGTGGGGACAGTTTTACCGGAGATAGCAGAGGAACTTGGTATCCCTTCGAATGTGAGGGTGGCAGCAGGAGCCGGAGACAATGCGGCAGCGGCAGTCGCAACAGGTACGGTTGGCGACGGCAAGTGCAATATTTCACTTGGAACGAGTGGAATTGTATTTATTAGCACGAAGGAATTTGGGGTTGATAAATACAATGCACTGCATTCTTTCTGTGATGCGAATGGCGGTTATCATTTGATGGGCTGTATGTTAAGTGCGGCATCCTGCAATAAGTGGTGGATGGATGAAATTCTTAAAACCAAGGATTATGCAATCGAGCAGCAGGCAATCGAAAAGCTTGGTGAGAACAGGGTGTTTTATCTGCCATATCTGATGGGCGAGCGGTCTCCGCATAACAATCCGAATGCCAGAGCAACTTTTATCGGTATGACCATGGATACCACAAGAGCGGATATGACACAGGCAGTTTTAGAAGGAGTAGCATTTGCACTAAGAGATTCCTTTGAGGTCGCAAGAGAACTGGGAATTCAGATTAAGACAGTCCGCATCTGCGGCGGCGGTGCGAAGAGTTCGCTATGGAAAAAGATGATTGCCAATATTTTAAACGTAGAAGTAGAGGTATTAAAGATAGAAGAAGGTGCCGGTCTGGGAGGAGCCATTTTAGCAGCAGTTGCCTGTGGCGTTTATGAGAATGTGGAAGCAGCTGCAGAAAAAATTGTGGAGATTGTGGATACCATCAAGCCGGAAGCAGAACTTGTGGAAAAATATGAAAAGCAGTATGCAAAGTTCAAACAGATTTATCCAGCCTGTAAGGATTTGTTTGAGGTACTGACGGAATAATCTGAAAGAAAAGGAGAAGAAAAAACGATGACAATTTATAGCGTAACAGATGCCCGTTTTCGCAAGTACGGAAAAGTAATCAAAAATATTGATTTTACTGCGCTCGTGGAAGCAATGAAACACACTCCGGTACCGGAAAATGTGGTATATGAAGCATCCGTAGACAGTCTGGAAGAGTTGGAAGCAGCCAGAGAGATAAGGGATATCTTTTATGGGGAATTACCAATTCAGGTAGGCTACTGCAATGGTCATAATGTGATGCTGAATGCTTTAGAGTATCACAGAAGTTCGGAAATTAATGTAGCAGCAACAGATGCAATTTTACTGGTTGGGTTAGAAGCTGATATCACAGATGATTTTACCTATGATACAGAAAAGGTAGAAGCATTCTTATTGCCGGCGGGAATGGCAGTAGAGATATACGCAACAACTTTACATTATGCGCCATGTCAGGCATCTGATGAGGGATTTCAGGTTTCAATTATTTTACCAAGAGGTACGAATACCGAGCTTGAAGCAGAGCATAGCAAAGCATTAGGTTCTAATGAAGATGCGATGCTGACTGCAAAAAATAAATGGCTGATTGGTCATCCGGAAGGTGAATTACCGAAAGGTACGCACATTGGATTGATAGGAAAAAACTTAAGTGTAAAAGAATAGAAAGGAAAGGTGAATTAAATGAATAATATTCCAAAAGTAAAAGTAGGTATTGTAGCAGTAAGTAGGGATTGTTTCCCGGAGTCATTATCTGTGAATCGTAGAAAAGCATTAGTAGATGCTTATGTTGAAAAATATAGCGAGACAGATATTTACGAATGTCCTGTTTGCATTGTAGAGAGTGAAATACATATGGTGCAGGCATTAGAAGACATCAAGGCAGCAGGATGTAATGCGCTTTGCGTTTATCTGGGAAACTTCGGACCGGAGATTTCAGAAACTTTGCTTGCAAAGCATTTTGAAGGACCAAAAATGTTTGTGGCGGCAGCAGAAGAATCACAGAATGACTTGGTACAGGGACGTGGCGATGCTTATTGCGGAATGTTAAATGCAAGCTACAACTTAAAATTACGTAACATTCATGCATACATTCCAGAATATCCGGTAGGTGACGCAGATGATTGCGCAGACATGATTCATGATTTTTTACCAATTGCAAGAGCAGTGATTGGTTTATCTGAATTAAAGATTATCAGCTTTGGACCAAGACCACTTAATTTCCTGGCTTGCAATGCTCCAATTAAACAGCTTTATAACTTGGGAGTAGAAATTGAGGAAAACTCAGAACTGGATTTATTTGAAGCTTTCAATAAACATGCAGGCGACGAAAGAATTCCTTCTGTTGTGGCTGATATGGCAGCAGAACTGGGAGAGGGTAATAAAAAACCGGAGATTCTAGAAAAACTGGCACAGTATGAATTAACGTTATTAGACTGGGTTGAGGCGCATCGGGGCTATCGCAAATATGTGGCTATCGCCGGAAAATGCTGGCCGGCTTTCCAAACACAGTTTGGTTTCGTGCCATGCTACGTAAACAGCCGTCTGGCAGGAAAAGGAATTCCGGTGTCCTGTGAAGTAGATATTTATGGCGCGCTAAGTGAATTTATCGGAACCTGCGTCAGCGAAGATGCCGTAACTTTATTGGATATCAACAATTCCGTGCCAAAGGATATGTATAAAGAATCCATTGAAGGAACCTTTGATTACAAACATACCGATACCTTTATGGGCTTCCACTGCGGAAATACCTGCTCTAAGAAGCTGGCATTCTGCGAAATGCGTAACCAGATGATTATGGCAAGAAGCCTTCCGAAAGAAGTCACAAACGGAACATTAGAAGGTGATATTATGCCGGGTGAGATTACCTTCTTCCGATTACAGTCTACAGCAGATGCAAAATTAAGAGCATATGTAGCACAGGGTGAAGTATTACCGGTAGCAACCCGTTCCTTCGGTTCCATCGGTGTATTTGCAATTCCGGAAATGGGAAGATTTTACCGTCATGTGCTGATTCAGAAAAACTACCCGCATCATGGGGCAGTAGCATTCGGACATTATGGAAAAGCGTTGTTTGAAGTATTTAAGTATATCGGAGTACCGATGGAGGATATTAATTATAATCAGCCTGCATCTTTACCGTATCCGACAGAAAATCCTTTTCATTAAAAATTACAGTATAGGATAAAACCAACAGAAAGGAGCAAATAAAATGAAATTTTTTATTGACACGGCAAACGTAGAAGAAATTAAAAAAGCAAATGATATGGGAGTGATTTGTGGGGTAACCACAAATCCTTCCTTAATCGCAAAAGAGGGACGTGATTTTAACGAAGTCATCAAGGAGATTACTTCTATCGTAGACGGCCCAATCAGCGGCGAAGTAAAGGCAACAACAGAGCTTGCCGAGGACATGATTCGCGAAGGACGTGAAATTGCAGCCATTCATCCGAATATGGTGGTTAAAATCCCAATGACCATTGAAGGCTTAAAGGCAGTAAAGGTTCTGGCAAAAGAAGGAATCAAGACCAATGTGACTTTGGTATTTTCCGCAAATCAGGCACTGCTTGCGGCAGAAGCCGGTGCAACCTATGTTTCACCGTTCTTAGGAAGACTCGACGATATCAGTCAGCCGGGTATTGATTTGATTCGCACCATCGCAGAGATTTTCGATATCTATGGATATGAGACCCAGATTATCGCAGCTTCTGTCCGCAATACCATTCATGTAACAGACTGCGCACTGGCAGGCGCACATATTGCAACCGTTCCTTATAAGGTAATCGAGCAGATGACAAAACATCCGTTAACCGATGCGGGAATTGAGAAGTTTAAGAAGGATTATATTGCTGTATTTGGTGAGTAATTGAGACAAAGGTAAGAGGAAAAATGGATAAATTAAGATTACAAAAAACGGCAGTTTCTGTCCGAAAAGGAATTATAGAAGCTGTGCACAGTGCAAAGGCCGGGCATCCGGGCGGTTCCCTTTCTGCTGCAGATATTTTTACCTATTTATATTTTGAAGAAATGCATATTGATCCAAAAGAACCGAAAAATCCGGATCGTGACCGATTTGTGCTCTCTAAAGGGCACACGGCACCAGGACTTTATGCTACACTTGCGAACCGGGGATATTTTCCGGTGGAAGATTTAAAGACACTGCGTAAGCTTGGTTCCTATTTACAGGGACATCCGGATATGAAGCATATTCCGGGCGTGGATATGTCATCCGGTTCCTTAGGACAGGGACTTTCCTGTGCAGTGGGAATGGCATTGGGAGCAAAGCTCAAAAAGAAAGATTACCGTGTGTATGCACTCTGCGGAGACGGTGAAATCGAG
>CAMGET010000095.1 GCA_946055175.1 uncultured Roseburia sp. | reverse complement strand
GCATAAATATCTCTTCATCTCAAGAGCAGATGACCAGCGTTGGAAAGCAAACATTGTCTGCCAGTAAAGCCAAAAGTTTGTGCTCCAGAAGGAATCCGGAAGTACTTCGCTAATCTTTCTATCTTCAAGATCTTTCTCCGGAGTCATAAACAGCTTTGAAAGTGCAAGAGCAGACTCCTTATCAAGAGCAAACTTCTTATCTGTATGAGCATCCTGTCCACACTTTTCTGAAGCTCTGCAGAGTGAATAGTTTGGATCATGCTTGTTAAGCCAGTAGTACTCATCAAGTACTGATACATCTGGTGTTTCGATGGAAGGTACATCTCTGAACATATCCCACATACATTCAAAATGGTTATCCATTTCTCTACCACCTCTCATGTAAAAGCCTTTACTGATATCTTTACGTCCATCACAGCTTCCACCTGCTAAGTCAAGCTTCTCAAGAAGGTGAATTCTTTCTCCCTTAACCTGACCATCCCTTACAAGGTAGAATGCTGCAGATAAGCCTGCTAATCCAGTTCCAATAATATAAGCCGACTTTCTATCAGCGCCTTCTGGTTTTTCTGGTTTTGCAAATGATTCATAAGTTCCTGCTGAATAATACATAATCGTTCTCCTTTTCATCCTGTGCTATTTCTTAACTCAAAATCGAGTAAGTTGTTTATTGCTATGTGCTTAATATATACATAAAAAAAATTTCCGATATGCCCAAAAACAGGAGGCTGTCATATATAACGACAGCCCCCTGGGATTGCTAAAAATTACGACAAACAAACCAATTTGTCTTATTACTACTTATTCACTTTTGCATTGTTTAGAGCATGATTGAAGGAGCCCTGAATAAGTGAATTAAGTCTTGCAATAATTATCTTTGGATCTTCTTTCATCCCTCCATCAATCCATTCCAGTACCAGCCCTACAAATCCATACTTGTAAAAATTGGCAATGAAAGTTTTATCCTCTTCTCGCACTACCATTCCTTCCGCCTTTTCTTCAAGAACATCATACAGGAGCTGATAAGTAACCTTGTAAAGATATCTGTATAAATAGTCCTTTGGAACATTATGGTAAATATTAATAATGAAAGCTCTATCTCTTTTAATCATGTTAAAAATTGATAAAAAGCCGTCCTGCCAGGTATCATATGTCCTATTCTCCTTAAGTGCTCGTTCTGCATCCTCTTCACAAATCCATTCCGTGAGCTCCAATATGTCATGAAAATGATAATAGAAGGTCTGACGGTTCATTGCGCACTTTTCAGTTATATCATTTACAGTAATCTTTTCTAAAGATTTTTCTAACAATAGTTCTTTAAAAGCAAACGCAATTGCCATTTTCGTCGTAGCCTTGCTCATATTATTCCCCCCTTGATTTTTATCTTCCTTCTCGCAGTTAAATAAGAATTTCCTTATATTTTTATTTTTATCACACTTTTGGACCGTTGTTTATAACACAAGAGAATCTTATAGAGCATTTAAGTATATTTCTTTTCCACTTCTGGGAAACTAAGCTCGAAAGGAGGTTTCCCATGCTTATCGAAAACAAACAGCAACGAAAGGTTCTTGCAAAATGGCTGATTGGCATTTTTGCCTCCTGTATCCTGATTTATCTTGGTGTGCGCCACATTGATGCAGTTGTAGCTGCTTTTGCATGGCTTATAAACCTCTTTCTTCCGATTATTTGGGCTCTTGCACTTGCCCTCATCTTTAATGTACCCATGCGGCCAATCGAGAAAAAACTTTTCCCGAAAAGCAAAAAAATGCGATTTCTTAGAAGACCATTTGCAATTGTGCTCTCTTTTCTGTTTATTTTTGGGTTGTTCATTGGTTTGGCATTTTTGGTAATTCCTGCCTTTATCGAGGCTGTTATCATTGTCGGAAACAATCTGATGCTGCTTTTCAAACAACTTCTGGATGCCGATGGAAACATTATTTTCTCCCGTCTTCCCTTCTTAAGTTGGATGGAAAATTACAGCATTAACTGGGAAGATTTGAATCTGCAAATCAAACAGAGGACCGGAGCCTTTCGGGACCAGTCGGTAGATATCGCCATTTCAACACTTGTATCTGTTGTCAACATTGTTACTGACTTTTTTGTTGGACTGGCGATTTCGATTTATTTTCTATACCACAAGGAAAAATTAAAACGGCAGACCAAACATCTGATTCATGTCTGGCTACCGGAACGCATTGGGCAGAATCTTATCCACATTTCTGCCGTTTTTGCTTCTACCTTTCAACATTTTATTGCTGCGCAGGCAATAGAAGCAGTTATCTTAGGTGTCTTATGTATGCTTGGCATGTTTCTGTTAAGACTTCCTTATGCCGCAATCATTGGCGCACTTGTGGGTATCACAGCACTATTGCCCATTATTGGTGCTTACATCGGTGCCATTGCAGGTGCATTTGTGCTATATACCATATCGCCCTACAAAGCACTGCTGTTTCTTATTTTTCTATTTATTCTCCAGCAGTTAGAGGGCGACTGGATTTACCCAAAAGTCATCGGAAAAAGAATAAACCTGCCTCCCATCTGGGTGCTTGTTGCCCTTACCATTGGTGGAAGGCTTTGTGGCATTCTTGGTATGTTTTTTGGTGTACCTGTGTTTTCTGCCGCCTATTCTCTATTAAAGGAGGCTACTAGAAAACGCCAGGCTCTTCAGAAAGAAAAAAGAAGAATGTAAAAGCTTGTATTCTAGTTTCTGGCAATTATTTTCTATCTTTTCGAAGTCTAATAACAACAATTACCATTATGCCCAGTACAAACAACATGCCCCCAATAGACATAAGCAATGTTGAATAACTGAATTTCATTCTTGCAACTTGATAGTTATCCCCTCGATTTTGCGATGTAATAATATATTCCGAACAATGCGTCATCCAAAAGCTTGCTTTTCCCTTCTCATATTTACCGGTTGAAGTAAGCTCGTATTTCTGAGTTTGTAAATTTTTGTAATATAAATACAGTTCTTCTCCCTCTGTATATTTAGCGCCCGTAGAATCCAACCCAATCGTAACGAAAGCTTCTCCTGGCAATTCACCGGAGTGTTTAAAGTCTACTGAGACATCCGTATCATCTACCACCTCAATCTTCGCTGAAGCCAGAAATGCCACACTCTTTTGAACATTTTCAATTCTCCATTCTATTCTCCCATCCTCACTTTTTACGATCATAGGCTGGTTCTGATTGATATAAGTATTTACTTCCTCCTCTGATAAACCGTCTTTTTGTACTACTATTACATCCTTTTCGGTTTCTTCTGCTGAATTGATTTCCACTATAACCTGATCTGTTTCTAAGATTTCTGATTCGACTTCTACTTCTGTATCAAGTTCTGGGCTTCCCCCTGTTTCATTACTACTTAAATCAGTTTCTCTAATCAACTCATAAGGAGATAAATAATTGGAGTAGGAATCCGCGGATGCCACTATTGCCTCCGGCAGTTCATGGCTTGTTAGTAAGAATGTTCCATTTGCTGATCCATCAATGTTATCAATCCCATACATATCAAGAAAATATGGATCAAAAGATCCATAATAGGCTTCATTTACAGGCACAAAACATCCTTGATGAGGCATATACTTATAACCATAAATCTGTTTTCCCTTTAGAAAATTATAATTTGGCTGGTAATATATCACTCCAAATAAAGGTTGGTTAACTCCACTGATTCCAACAAGCGCCACTTGTTCCTCGTATCCAGCCTGCTTAAGTATCTGGTTTATTTGGTCATCCTCTTCATTCCACACCCGAGGTAAAAAGTCCTCAGCAGTAGAGACAGGGTTAATGGATACCATGTAGTCATAATAATAACATTCTACTCTCTCCCAACCATCTGAAACAATCGCATTGATATCATTTGCAGTGAAGTCCTCTCCATTCGTAATCACCCCCATCACAAAATGTTTTCCTGATTTTTCATTTACATGATCACTGACTTCTTGTATTGCTGCTCCAATGCCTGAAAGGTTGTCAATATCTGCACAGATTCCATAGGATTCCTTATAAATCTGTACATTTGTGTGATTGGAATAATACACAGTTATGGGTAACGGATCCATGCCAAAATCAGGATGCATGAACACCGTATTGGCTGCCATTACATCTCTTATAGGTGTACAAATCAAAGCAAGGATTCCTGCAAGAATAACGAAGTAACATGCTTTTCTAGATCTTTTCATGATTTATATTCCTCTTTCTTCTTCAAACAATTCTTCCTGATTTATCTCCTACAAAATTTTCTGCATATTTTGTTTGATTCTTTCTGACAACTGCTGGTACTGCTGCACTTCTTCCTCAGAAAGACCTGCTAACTTTGCTGTTTCCAACTCAGTCTGTATTAGATTTAATTCCTCGAGTATCGGTTTTGCTTCCGGATAAAACCTTGCAGTTAAGGCTTCCTTGCCACGTTTTTTTGTCACGCGCACGAAGCCTCTTTGTGCCAAATGCTGTAACGCAATCGTTGCATTACTGTATGAGACGCCTGAAATTTCTGCCAGCTCTCTTCTATCCTTGCATGCGACATTTGCACAGAGACATAGCAATATCCGCATTTCATTGATACTTAGTTCATAGCGGATTGCTACCGGTTCCATATAATAATCCAGTAATTTGCGGTCACGGTAAGCATCCATTAACACACCATCTGCATCAATTGCAGCCTGACTGGTTTGAATACGTTCTTCTCCAAGCTTCTTGGTTCCCGGCATAACGGTTGGAAGTACGGTACCATCCGATGCAGAATCTACAAGAAAACGATAAACCTGCAGCCGCTTTTTCTGATACTCTTCTTCGGTGAGCACCTGTTTATAAAAGTCTGTATAATACTCAAAAAGCATCAGCTTCATTTTCACTGTTTTGGTAATGCTCATGCCCTGGCTGGCAAGCGAGCCCTTTGTCCGCACATAATAATAGATCGGCACCTGAAGCACAAACAGCTTCTCGCAATAGCGGATATACTCCAGATTAAACAGAAAATCCTCGCACCAGCTCAGTTTTTCATCCATCCGCAGCTTATTCTTTTCCACAATGTCCCTACGGAAAAGCTTGTTCCACAATACACCATAGTAAAAGTCAGCAGGGTTCTCCATCATTTCCTCTGCAAAAGCCTCCCTGCTTAATATGCCTTCGCCCTCTATCGCGCCTTTATGAGAAACACGTTCTCCTACCACTCGATAAAAGTCAGCAATTACCATATCACAGCCATTCTGTTCCGCCGCATCTACCAATAGTTTGGTAGCATTCGGTGTAATCCAGTCGTCACTATCTAAAAACTGTAAGTATTTTCCTTCAGCCATATCAAGCGCCATATTTCTGGTCGCAGACACTCCGCTGTTTTCTTTATGGATGACACGTACTCTAGTATCTTTTGCAGCATATTCATCACAGATAATTGAAGATTCATCTCTACTTCCGTCATCCATTAAAAGAAGTTCAAAATCGGTATACTCCTGATTTAATATACTGTCCACACAGCGGGCAAGTGTTTTACTCGCATTGTAAATTGGAACGATAATACTTACCATAGGTTTCATTGTATCTCCCCCTTATTAAGCTATTCTTTCTAAACGCTCATGCATTACAGCCATAAGCAATAAAATCACCAGTAAAAATACCGGAAATAGTGCGATACTGATATGATTTGCAATTAATCCAAAAAATGGTGGCATCAGACAGATTCCCACATAAGCACATGCCATCTGCACACCGATAATTGCCTGAGATTTATCCGCGCCGAAGTGCTCCGGTGTAGAGTGAATCACGCATGGATAAATCGGTGCACACCCAAGTCCGACAAGCACCAGTCCCACAAAGGCTGACGTCACTCCAAGCGGGAGTAAAATTGCTGCCGCCCCCGATAAAATAATAGCTTCGCCGATCCGAATCATCTGAGCATCGGAAAACTTGATTGTCATGAATCCGCTAACCGCCCTGCCGATTGTAATTCCTGTATAGAAAAGCGTAGCCATCTGTGCAGCTGTCTCTGTATTTACGCCATGATAAAGTGCGAGATAACTTGCTGCCCAAAGCCCTGCGGTCTGTTCCAGCGCGCAATAACCAAAAAACATAATCATGACTTCCTTTG
>CAMGET010000094.1 GCA_946055175.1 uncultured Roseburia sp. | reverse complement strand
GTACATACTAATAGAAAAAGTCAGTCTCTTTCTTCCTAAATATACGAAACAATAAATTCAAATTCCGCACTAAATATCTATTTTCCAACTCTCTTCTTCTCCACCAATTGCCATCCCTTTACTACAGCAACTGCAATCAATGTTCCCATTACCATTCCTCCAAGCACATCGGTCGGATAATGTACCCCTACATATAATCGTGAAAGGCTTATGAGTACTGCCAATATCAATGCAGGCACACCGTATTTTTTCGGTAGTGTCAAATAAAGAACTACTCCTGCTGCAAAAGAACTGGCGGCATGGCCGGATGGAAATGAAAATTCCTTCGGCTCACGGACTAAAACTGTAAGCGTATCTATAACCTTATCAGGTCTTGCTCTTGCTACTATATTCTTAATAATCATATTAATGAAAATCAGGCTCCCCAGCAAAGACACTCCCACCATTACACCTGTTTTACGATATTTTTTTATAAAAAATATCATAATTGCAATCGCAATCCAAATGGCTCCACCCTCTCCTAAAGTTGTAAAAAACCTAAAAAAAGGCGTCAATAAATCACATCGTATGTATTGCTGTATCCACAGAAGAATATTACCATCCAATTGAAAAAAACGTTCCATCATTTCCCTCTTTTCAAATTATTTCATCCAAAAGATGTTATCAGAAAGATTATAGCAATGGAACCCCTATATTTCAATCTTTGTTTTCTCCTGTCACTACCTTATGTAAAACATCCGCCAACGGAACCATAGCATTCATTGCTTCTTGCAGCGTATTCGTTTGTGCACCTACTTCCACTAACAGGGACTTCGGACAATAATGCAGATTAAAGCGATATCCCTTCAAATAGATTCCTCTCGATAATCCCGGATAATATTCGGAAACTGTAAGCTGTGTCTGAAAAGAAAAAGCCAGATTATCAGCCAGATTCGGATTATATAAGTAACTAATATTTCCGGCACTTGTTGTTCGGCTAAGCCCATTTACAAACATAATTTTTGCCATATCCACTCCGTCAATATTGGTTACAAGTCGTGTTTCTTCCCCTACTCCGTCCCGGTGTAAATCAATTACTACCTCAATACTTGGATTTTCTGTCAAAATCTGTTCTATCGCAGGACCTGCCAAAGAGTATGCATTGTCACGGGTTACCACATCGTATTCCCCTTTATGATGAATCACATTTAATCCATATTCCTCTTCTAAAATCTGCGTCAGATAATCACCTACTCCTACAACTGTAGTGGTTGCATCACCCGGCACTGAATCCGCATATCCCTCTTGAGAATGTGTATGATAAATCAATATCTGCGGACTGTCTGCATCATGGGTTAAGGTCATATTCTTTGCGAGCATTTCGCTTGCATTTAACTGTTCTCCGGTAATCGTTGTAGTCTTATCCACTCTGTAAAAATTCTTTATCAAATAATCAAAATCCGCCAGTTTTTCCCTTGAATATTCCACTGCTTTTTCGGTTCTCCCTTTTAATGAACCGGTTATAACCGCCTGTACAGCCTGCCCGTCATCCTCCTGCCCATTTTCCTTCTCTGCAAAAAGTTCCGGCACCAGTTCTTCTATTCCGGCATCTCCCACAAGTTCCCCTGTCTCTTCATCAATATAAGATTCTGCCGCTGCTTCCATTGCCAGAATCATCTCATAAGAAAGCTCACTCTCCACCTGAGTCTGATATGCCGCAACTTCCTGCTTTTGTCTTAAAAATGGGAAAACGTAGCACAATAGTACCTCATCTATACTTTTCTCTTTAATCGGTTCATCCATATATGTAAAAAAAGGAAGGCAGTAAGCTACTACATCCTGACAAAGCATTCTCATCGCCTCCCGCCTAAAAGCTTTGCCATGCCCACTGTATTCCACAAAGAAAAGCAACACCGCTGTAATACAAAGTGTTGCTATGATTCCATAATTTTTTCCCCTATTTTTTCTAATAAACTGATAATGATACATAGTATATCATATGCTTTTTTCTTTCTATTATGCATATTTTATGCAAGTGCCATATTGATTCCCTCCGATATCGTAAAACTTAATCGCTTTACCGATTCATCAATATCCTTTGGTGTCACAAACATAATATTTAATCCGGGTGATAAAAGTTCCCGAATCAGCTCCTATTTCTCGCTGTCATTTAATTCGTTTACAGAATTTCCTATTCGTTTCCACTCTTCATTCTGACTAAGTGCAGATAGTAGGGATGCCATCGTATCATTTACAATTGTCGCGGCATCTACCACGGTTGGAATTCCAATTGCAATCACAGGAACCCCAAGGCTTTTTTCATTAATGCCATGCCTATGATTCCCTACTCCGCTTCCCGGATTAATACCCGTATCTGTTACCTGAATTGTCCGATTGAGACGTTTTGTGTTTCTGGCTGCTAACGCATCGACTACAATGACAAAATCCGGTTTGGTTTCCTTTACAACTGCAGCTACAATTTCCATTGATTCCATCCCTGTCTGCGCCATCACTCCTGGAACAATACTACTGATACGATTCACACCTTCTTTCCCAAATGCAAACTTTCCATATTCATTTAAAATATGTCGCGTTATATAAAGATTATCCACTACACGCGGCCCTAAGGAGTCGGGCGTCACTGCCCGGTTTCCAAGTCCCACCACCAGTACGGAAAGCTCCTCTTTTTTTACAGGAACCAGTTTTTTGATTACACGCGCAAGCTGCGTCGAAATTTCCCGATGGTAGTCCTCATCTTCCTCATCCATATTACCGGCTTCAATCGTAATATAGGTTCCCTTAGGCTTTCCCATCGTTTTCGCACCATTTTCCGTCTCTATCACAACCGTACTAATCACAAGATTTGTATCTATCTCTTCTTCCGAAAACGATACTCCCTTTAAGTCTACTTTGTCCTCTTGCATCTTTTCCTGTGTTTCCAATGCAAGGTCTGTTCGAATCTGATACATAGCAGCCTCCCTATTATAATACGTTCTCTTCTTAAAAATAGTGTGCCTGTTATTTTAAAAAATATCCAACATTTTTCTTTTTATCTCTTGACAGTTTGAAATAAATACCATATACTATCAAGGTATGTTTACATTGAACTGTCCGTGTCCGGCTTTAATGTAACAATCATGAACAATAACCATAGTAAAATTGGAGGTGTACGGATTGGCTAACATTAAATCTGCTAAGAAAAGAATTTTAGTAACAGAGATTAGAGCTGCTAGAAACAAATCTATCAGATCTGAAGTTAAGACAGCAATCAAAAAAGTTGAAGCTGCTGTTGTTGCAAAAGATAAAGAAGCTGCAAACGCTGCATTATCTACTGCAATCTCCACAATCGAAAGTGCTTGCACTAAGGGAGTTTACCATAAGAACAACGCTGCTAGAAAAGTTTCCCGTATTACAAAACTTGTTAATACATTAGCTTAATTAGCATAGATTAAAATTCGCGAATTTATTTGCTTTCTGCAGAAGCAAAATTGTAAGCATGAAAAAACACCAGTACCGTCATACTGGTGTTTTTCTTTCGCTTTTTTTACTGTATTTCACAATAAACAGTTCTACTGCCATCTGATCATTCATTCGTCCGGTTTTTACAGACTCTTCCAACTCCACGCCGTCTCGGATTGCCTGTTTTAACTGTTCCGTTGTAAATCCTTTTGCCTGTGCCTGATTTTTTCGCACAGCAAATGGTGGGATTCCTACCTTTGAGGCAATTGTACTCTGGTCAAATCCTTTGCTTCCCATATCCTTTAAACTCATCAAAATCTGAAACTGTCTGGTAATCAGAAAGAGGATACGCATCGGTGGTTCTTTTAGCGTTAATAAATCATAGTAGAAATCCAGTGCTTTTTTTTGTTCATGTTCAGCTATTGCATTTACCATATCAAAAATCTTATTTGTCACCTGCTCGGTAGTGATGGCTTCTACATCCTCTGCCTTAATCACATCCCGCCCCATGGTATAACAGAGAAGCTTCTCCAGTTCTCGGTCAATATTTCCCATATCCGTACCCGTCTTACTTATGAAAAGCTGCATCACATTACCTGTTATATTCTTATTTTCCTTCTTAAGGCGTGAAAGAATCCAACGTGTCAGAAGTTCTTCGTTTTGTGTTCCGAATTCCACAGCTTTTCCTGCTTTTGCTACTGCTTTATACATTTTTGAACGCTTATCCACTTCCTCTTCTACAAAAAGAAAACAGGTACTTGCCGCCGGTTCTAAAAGGTATTCCGCTAAATCATCACAGGAATTTTTAAAAAATCCACTATTTTCAACTAAAATGACACGGCGTTCTGCAAAAAAGGGAAGCGTTTCCGCTAAGTCAATCAGTTCTTTCGGATTAATTCCCTTCCCTTCATAAGCAGAAAAGTTCATCGTATCCCCTTCTGCTACCAGTGCCTTTATCAATTTATCCTTGTATTGTTTTTTTAAATATGCCTCATCTCCATACAAAAGATACATCGTTTTATATTGTCCGTTTCTGATATCTTCGTCAATTGTCTTCATCTATATTTTCTCTTTTCTTTTCACTATCCGGCTATAACTTTCTTCCCATGCTCTTGCAAACACACCGGATGCAGCATAAATAACTATCACACCCAAAGGAATCATGATTCTTGCATCTGCTTCTACACCCATATAATGCCTGATACCTGCATGATACACTGTTACAAATGCAGCATGAATCAGGTAAATCAAAAAAGTGTCCGCTGCCGCTCTTCCAAAATTTATTTTTATATCCAGTCTTGCAAATCCCATAAAGATTAATATAGCTGCACATGCTGTCATTGGTGATAACGGTTCAATAATAGAATAATTAAAAAATGTCGCCATTTCTCCTATTACTGCCTGATTATACCATAAAATTGCCATCGCATATTCAATGAGTATTCCACAGAAAATCATGCAGATACCATGCGTGTTATATTTCTTTACAAGAAACTTTTTACGCAATACATATCCGAGCATAAAATATCCCAGATAGCAAAAGGAATAGCCAAAATCCCAGAAAAACGTATAGGTGCTTGTCATTCCACTTAAACATCCAACTGCCAAAAGTACCCATGCAGCCAGTTCAAATGCCTTTTCCGAAACATGCTGCCTAACCAGAATCACTGCCGGTGCCATCACATATAAACCGATTAGCATGTAAAGATACCACATATGATAATAAGGGAATCCTACTGCCCAGTATTTCAGTGGTTCAATCACCATATCCGGTGTGAATACTCCGCCACAAGAAATAACCGATTTCATAATAGAAAAAATGGTATAGCCTGCACTAAAAATAAGAGTAGGTATGCCAAGCCTTTTCCATGATTTTTTGTAGAAAAAGCCAAAATCTGCATTCCTACCATCTGCCAAAATAAAAGCACCTGATAACATCACAAAACAAGGTACCGCAAAACGCGGTGCCACATAAAACAGGCAGACCTCCCATGTATATTGCTGATAAAGCCCTCCTAAAGAGGTTTCATCCGTCACTCCATTCATAAAAATAGAGCTGATATGCAACAATATCACTCCAATGGTGCATAAAATACGGAGCAAATCAAAATTATTCTCTCGTTCTTTCGACATACATACTCCTATAGGGACGTTACTTTTGCCACGAAGAACGCCCTTTGATACGACAAAAAAATCACACTAAAAATCTACTGCCTTATTCTAACACATTTCTAATATGGAGTGCAAATAATGATACAGCTATTTGCCAAAAACAATTTCAGCGTTCAATTCAGCAGCAATTCTTTAGCCTATAATCTCACGGTTCAGTTCGTTGTCATCTACAAGGAGAACCCGCCTTCCTTCCAGCATTTTCATATGATTAAAGTCATCCGGTTCTTCATCAGCAGGCTCATCATCTATATTTTCTCCAAGCGCATAGGCGACTGTTAATTCCATATTCTTTAGAACCGTTTGCATCTTCTCCAGATATTCCTCACCCTTAGAACCATGCCTTTTGCCAAGTTCCACGTATCCAACAGAAGCATCTCGTAATTGGCTTGTGAGTTTCGGACTTTTCCATCCGGATAACTTAGATTGAATTCAATAGAACCCCCCAACACGTCAAAGCACTTCTGAAGTTCTTCGAGTGTCATGCTTTCTCT
>CAMGET010000093.1 GCA_946055175.1 uncultured Roseburia sp. | reverse complement strand
TCATGTTTTTTTAATATGTATAAAAAAACGCCCTTGCAAACCTGCTCGGATTGCAAAGGCGGAATTTTCCGTGGTACCACTCTGCTTGCTGTATTACGATACAGCCTCTTCCTACCGTCATTTTTTAACGGTCTCTCCTGTAACGCGGAGAATATGTCCTCATCTACTAACTATTCTGCGTTCGAAAGGCTGCTCCGAGGTGATAAGTGTCAGTTTGCACATATTTTCTTTATATTTTATTTTTTGTGTACAATTTTCCTATTAATCAGCTGTTTTTGTTATGAAGGCAGCAGCTACAGCCGTCAATGTCTCGGTTATCGGAAATGCAAAAAATACACCCTCTGCCCCCATCACGCGGCTTAACAGGAAGGCAACCGGAATCATCACAACCGCATAACGTGAAAGAGAAATCAGAAGCGATGCCATTCCCCTTCCAAGTGCCTCTAATGCTCCGCAGCAGGTCACCGAAACCGCAGAAACAATGAACCCGAAGCTGATTACATGCAATGCTTTTACTCCAATTTGTATCGTTTCCTCATTCGATGTAAAAATGCCAATCATCTGTCCCGGAATCAGGAATGACAACAACATACCAAGCGCCATAACCCCTGCTGTCAAACCAAGCGTTACAGCAAATATTTTCTGTACTCTTTTTCGTTCTCCTGCGCCGTAATTAAAGCTGATAAGCGGACGAATTCCCTGAATAATCCCATTTGCAGAAAGATAGATAAAAGTCTGCAGTTTATAATATGCTCCGAGGACCAAAACATATTTTCCGGAAAATCCCGCCAGAATTCCGTTCAAAGAAGAAATAAGCAGGGACGGCAATGCCATATTTAAGGATGCCGGAATTCCCACAGCATATAGTTTATTCAATAGTTCACCGTTTAAAGATATTTTTTCCTTTCCAAAAGAAACCGGCAATGGCCGTAAGATACAAAACCAAAGATATACAAACAGTGTAACGCTCTGCCCGATTCCGGTCGCATAAGCAGCACCTGCCATTCCCATTTTCGGAAATGGACCAATGCCGAAAATCATTAATGGGTCTAAAATAATGTTAGTGATGAAACCACACATCATACTAATCATAGAGACCTTCATACGTCCAACAGCCTGAAATATTTTTTCCAGCGAAATACCAAGTATAATAATTACCGAAAATAGGAAAGCTCTGTTCGCATAGATTAACCCCAACTCAATAACGGTACTATTTTTCGTATATAAAGACAAAAACCATGGCATTCCCAACATGCAAATCACCATGAGTATCACACCATGCATCACGCTTAACAGCAGGCCCGTTGTCGCTGCCTCATCTGCCTGTTTCTTATCTCCCGCTCCGAGACAAAAAGCGATTCTCGCATTCATACCAACGCCAAATCCTACGGCTATTGCAGTCATCAAGTTCTGAATTGGGTATACCAGCGAAAGCGCTGTCATGGCTTCTTCACTAATCTTTGCCACAAAATAGCTGTCCACTATATTATATAGAGAATTTACCGCCATGGAAACTACCATCGGTAAAGACATTGAAATCACCAGTGGCAGTATTTTCTTCTCCTTCATAAAGTTTTGATTCATATGTTTCTCTCTCCTCTTTTCTAATTCTCTCTTTCGGCTATTAATTTCACACAAAAAAACCACACAGTAAACAAATACTGTGTGGCGAAAAAAAGATTTCTCTTGAAAAATCCACTCCCAAAGGGTTTTATGAGTTGAAATATAGCATAAGTTTTATGAACTGTCAATTTACATTTTTAATCTTCATGGCTTTTTTACTCCGCGCACTCTCGTTGAAACCACAGAACCCAGAGGAACCATTTTAACCTCTACGGCTTTGTCCGCTTTTCTTGTGATAAGCGTTCCGCCGCGCTGGATATAGCTTTTTTGAATTCCTTTATAGCCAAGATAATCGATAGACATTCCATAGGTCATCTGTATTCCTTTATACACAAGTGACAGTGTATTTAAGTGGTCGTGTCCACAGAACATCCATTTTATCACGCCATTTTCCACTGCCCGGTCAAAAAAGGTGCCCCCATACTTAGAAATACCAAAATACTCATTTTTCTCGGAAATACTGCCATGTTGATAAATTACACTTTTATCACCAAGCTTCATTTTTTCATAAGCTTCTTTAAATTCCGGAAGCGGCATATGAAAAAATGCCATAGCCTTTACATCCGGATTTTCCTCTTTTAATGCAGCAAGGCGCTCCATGCACCAGTCAACCTGGTCCTCATGAATGCAGTCAAATCCACTGAAAAACCAACCGCCTTCTCCATACATATTAGAGTCTAACATAACGAGCACAAGAAGTACTTTTCCCTCTTCGTCGACCAGTTCAATCAGGAAATTTCCCACGCCGGTAGGGTTCTTTCTGCCTTCTGTGAAAATACAGTATTTTCCCTGCTGATACAGTTTCGCCAATTCTTCTTTGTCACAGGTTGAACCCATTTCACAATCATGGTTTCCGAAAACCAGTGTATATGGAATTTTAAAACCATCCAGGAACGTCATCAGTTTTTTCGCCTGTTTCCCATTGTTCATGGTTCCCGACCTTGGCAAAAACGGAAACACTGAGTCTCCGGTCAGCACTAACATATCCGGCTTTGTTTTCTCTATTAATCTGCTCACCGCATCCAGTGCAAGCTTATCTCTGCCTCTTGACAGAAAACCAAAGCCCAAATGCAAATCCGTCAGCTGTAATATTTTAAAATCTCTGTCTTTTGGTATTTGTAAAGCAAAGGTTGCTTCGTCTATCTGTTTACATTTTTCTGAACAATACATATTTCCCCTAACTTAACGGAACAAGTGATCCCACTGCTGATATAATAGTCGATACGACCATAAGCACCTGAAACGGCACAGTTCCTACCACTCCACAGATTGGGCTTGCACCCGCCTTTTTTCTTGATTTTCCATAAGTAAGCACCAGCATAATACTGACAAGAACCACAACTCCGCTCATAATTCTTGTAAGAATAATAAAACTATTTACTCCAAATATTGCAAAAAGCACACATGGAACGGTAGCAATCAGCCAGCTGATACGGTTTCCGATGCCAACCTGTTCGTGTACCACATCCCGCAATGCCAGTGTGTTGGACCAGAAAGTCGTGAGCAGAGCGAAAAGAGAAAAGATTCCTGCCAGAATCACTGCCCATTTACCAATACTCTCACCAAGCTGCATATATGCCAGTTCCTTGTTGATACTTCCTTTCGTTCCCAATAGTACCGTCATCGTCACAACCAGAACAAAGATGGAAGATAAACCAAAACCGATAAAAATAGACTTTCTTATCTTTCCCGTATTTCCGTCAAGTCCCTTTACAACCTGAATCACCGCCTGATTAGCCGAAGTTGCAAACACGACCATACTATAAAGTGCCAACAGATTATTCCAGTGAAATGGTGCCGTATACAGCGCATTGACCGGATGTAGAAAAGTTGCAACCGTCATGACTGCTACAATGCCCATAAGAAGTACCACTGCATATTTCTGTGCAATTCCGACTGCTTTCATACCCATGAACACCACAATTCCGGCCATCACATAATAAATTAACTGTGCTGCCCAAAGTGGCATTCCAAACCAGTTCGTAAATATCTGAGCACCACCATTAATATTCCCGCTTACACCAACCATGATTGCCAATCCGTATACAAGAAATACAATCCAGCTGAATATTTTTTTAGCCATGCCATGGAATAATTCTCCTTCAAAGCTTTTGACTAACTGTACGCCTCCGTTATTATAGGAAAGTTCCGCGATAATCAGATGTAGAATCACATTCACAATATACGCAATTCCTACCATCCATACCACATCTAACATACTGTTTTTCGTAGCCAGATAAGGTACCGCAATAATGCCTGTCCCGATGCTGTTTCCCACAATCATGCTGATTGCTTCAAAGGTTGTTAATTTTGCTTCTGATTTCATTTCCATTTGTTTTATCTCCCAGTGTGTTTACTTTTTGGCATTTGGAACATCGCAGTAGTGTTAGGAGTTCTTGCAAACAAACCCGGTCTAAAATGGCTCAACAATTTTATTATGGCTTTTTCCATGATTGGTGGTATGATTTCTTCCATCTTCTGGTGCAAGTTATTTTTATAGAATCAGTATCCTGATGATTTATATTCCGGTAGGTATATCGGAGGCTTTAAGCTGAAGCTTGCAAAAAAAGAGCCCAACACCCCAGCCGGAGATGCTATTTCTTCCGTTGCCGTTGCAGTCAGTTCCATCATGACAATCGTCATTCTTGCTCTGGCAGCTTTGTTCAGTGCCTGGATTAGTCCTGTTTTTGAACTACCCAGTGTAAAAGCAGCTTCCAACTATCTGATTCCTGCGTTGTTTGGTTCTTTGACTCTTGGACTTTTTGGCAATACCAGTGCCGGAAAGAAAGTTGTAAAGGGCGGCGTAAAAGGTGTCATTCCAGTTATCATTATCGTCACCGTTTTGGCTCTGATTGTCCGCATTACCAGCGGTGGTTCTCTATTTGGAATGATTGGCTTCCTAATTCTATTCATGCTTCCTATTGCTATCATTTTCTCGCGCATCATGTGGAAGAAGGGTATCATCCAAGTCGTGGACAATGATGATGCTGTAAGTTCTCCCATTGAAGAAGATATATTAGAAAAATAAGAACATAAACACAGAAAGGAAAGGTGCTGCTAAACTGCAACGCCTTTTCTTTTTGTGGTATCATGCCTAATCTGTATAAATGATCAAATACTCGCTATAGCGTTACAACTTTCTACATTTCATAGCAATTCTTCTACGAATTCCTCATAATCCTGCATACTGGTACATTTCGGTGCATAGTCAATCAACAACTTTTTGGCATCCTGAGCCTCTTTTGTCTTGACACATTCGCGGATTGCTGTCGCAAACACTTTTGTTCCCAATTCCTTAGCCTGCTGCTGTAATTCTTCCTTTACTCTTCTTTCCAAATTAGAACGTCCGGAAAACTTCACTAATAAGAGTCCTGCAATCTTCAATGCCGGATTCTGTCTTCTCTGGACTGCCTTAATCGTATCGCATAACTGCTGCAATCCCTGCATAGAATATGCATCTGCTGACAGCGGAATGATCACCTCATCTGCTGCAATCAAACAATTGTACAGAATGACGTTCAATGATGGTGCCGTGTCGATTACAATATAATCATATCCTTCTAACACTTCAATAGCATCCTTCAACCGGTATAATCCTTCTACATCACCGTCCAACATTTTTTCTGCCTTACTAAGTAGCGGGTCAGACGCCACGATATCACCATTTGGCAAATGCTGGATTGCATCTTCAAGAGGGAGCATGTCCGCATCTACCATAACATCATATAAGGTTGCCTGATCTTCAATAACTGCCTGATAGGTTGCGCTACTGTTTCCCTGCGGATCCGCATCGATCAGAAGCGTTTTTCCTTTTCTTGCTAAGATTCCTGCCAAAGCAGTCGCTGTCGTTGTCTTTCCGATACCGCCTTTTTGGTTCGCTACTACATATGTAATTGTTTTCATAATTTTCATCCTTCTTCCTATGTAACTTATCAGAAATTTTTTTGTATTCTAAAACGGAATCTGTCCCTGTATTTTTTTATTTACAACATAGAATACGGATGATTCTTCCGGTTTAATATAAACGTTTACCTCTTCGATTTCTTCATCTTTCATACCCTGACTCAGAATATCCTTTCGGATCTGATCGAACAGTCCCTGTTCCATTCGTTCTCTTCCCTGATACTGAATGACTACATTCTTTTTGGCTGTTGCAAAACCGCCAGCCATTCTGCTGGCTCTTTCCATACTGCTTTTTAAAGCCATAATCCATCCTTCTTTCATATAAAATAAATTATTTTTTTATTAAAATATTATTTTACCATATTATAGAAAAAAGCCAAGAATTTTTCTTAAAGTATTTTGTCGTTATCTTTCTCTTTTTTCTTGCGAATACAGACTAAACAAAACCATAGATAAAGCCAGAAGGATAAAAACCACCAAATAAATCATATGACAGTCTCTTCGATAAACTTTTCTATTTCAAAGTTCACCTGCTCGGCATTATCTCCATTTATTGTTTTATGCTCCATATCACTTATTCTCCTCTGCTTTCTGATTC
>CAMGET010000092.1 GCA_946055175.1 uncultured Roseburia sp. | reverse complement strand
TAATGATTCCCTCATCAGAGAACTTCTTTACTGCGCGGTTAATTGTTTTTACGCAGAGTCCGGTTGCATCAGAAAGGCTCTGCCTGTCGCCTTTCATATTAAGTACTCCCTTTTTGGCATACTTTTCATAGCGCTCTACAAAAAGCATAGCCAGGCGGTCTGAACCCTGTAAAAACAGATAAGCTCTGCTGCTTCTTCCCTGTTCCAGCAGATATTCTCCCATAAGCTTCGCTTCATGCTTTAGTGCCTCTATATCTGTCTTTATCCATTTTTCAAATTTACCCTTTGGTATTTTTAATACATGGCATCTGGTAACAGTCTGTAATGTAGTCCGGTAAACCGGCAAATCCATAATAATTTCCATACCGCCCATGGCATACACCTTATCAAACCGCATAAAGTCATAGGTAATTCCATAAAAACGATAATCCGTCGCTTTGATGGTTCCGTCTAAAATGAAAAAAATCGTCTCCACCGGTTCCCCTTCTCTTACAAAAACGGTCCCCTTTTCCATCTCTTCCATTTGAAACGTTTCCAAAAGCCATACCGGTGCTGTCTTAAAATACGCTATAAACTGTTCCTTTCTGCCTGCCTCCATTTTCTTCACAAACGGCAGCGCATGTTCTAAGTATCTTTCTTCCACTTTCCTACCCCCGTAACCTTCTCTGCAATAAACTGAATTGCCGGTCCAGCTGTAATAGCGGCCAGTATCGTTACCACTCCAAGTGTACCTCCTAGCAAAAATCCAATTAGTGACATACTGCCGTCAAACAGCCATTTTGCTTTTTTAAAATCCCACTTCAGCCAGTCTCTTATCACCATTGCCACCCCTGTCATCGGATCCATTCCGATATCAACAGCAATAAAGAACCCTACTCCTGTATATAGCAGTAAGCATCCTGCCACACTGGCAGTAATCCTGCTTGTAAGTGTCTCCGCCGCAAAAATTTTTGAATACAAAAAAGTTCCAATGTCTACACAGACTCCGTAAGGAAGAATGTAAATCAGGGTCCCGATATTTAAATATCTTCTGCCGGCAAAAAACAAAAAAACTAACAGTACTATATTCACCAGATTAGATGCCATTCCAAGCTGTTCCTGGTTTAAACCAAGTGCATTCCGGATTCCATCGTAAAATATGCCCACCGGATCGTTTCCAAGCTTTGCCATGGCATTAAAAGAAACCCCCACACCAATCAGCAAAATCCCCAGCAATGCAAGGAAACATTTTCTAATTTCTATCCTCTTTCTCATATAAGCTAAAATCCGTTTCTAATATAATTTCTCAACCGCATCCTTCGTTACGCGGGCATAAATCAGCGGTTCCTCTGCCGGTTTTTCATCTGTAATTATCACTGCTTCCTGATATCGCTTTGCAGCTACTTCAAACAGTTCTTCTTTTGAAGCGTACATAATAGCAAGCACCTCTCCTTTTTCCACATAGTCCCCCATCTTTTTCTTAATGGTGATACCGGCAGAAAAGTCAATTTCGCTCTCCTTGGTTTCTCTTCCTGCGCCAAGCATGGAAGAAGCAATACCACAGCTTTCTGTGTTCATGGAAGCAATATAACCGCCTCTTTGCGCTAACACCTCATAAGCATATGGTGCTCTTGCGAATTTACCAGTATCTAATATATAAGAAGCATCGCCTCCCTGTGCCTCCACCATAGCAGCCAGACGTTCTAATGCACTGCCGTCTGTAATTGCCTTTTCAGCCATTTTTCTGCATGTTTCCACTTCACCCATTCCTGCAAGATACAGCATATTCGCTGCAAGATTTAAACACACCTCAGTAAAGTCTGCCGGTCCATGACCATTTAACGTCTCTACCGCCTCAATCACTTCTAAGCTGTTACCAATATTATTTCCCAAAGGAATATCCATATTCGTAATTAACGCTACGGTTCTTTTTCCTGCGTTTTCTCCAATCGTCACCATTTCTTTTGCAAGTGCAACAGAATCTTCTACTGTTTTCATAAACGCACCGCTTCCCGTTTTTACATCGAGAAGAATGCAGTCATTTCCTGCCGCCAGTTTTTTACTCATAATGGATACGGCAATTAACGAAATATTATCAACCGTTGCCGTTACATCACGAAGTGCATAAAGCTTTTTATCAGCCGGAGCAAGATTACCGGACTGTCCTATAATACTTAATCCTGTCTTGTTTACAACTGAGAAAAACTCTTCCTGTGTCAGTGAGGTCCGCATTCCCGGAATGGATTCCAGTTTATCCACGGTTCCGCCTGTATGTCCTAATCCCCTGCCTGACATTTTGGCAACTTTTGCACCACAGGCTGCTACGATTGGTGCAATCACAAGTGAAGTTTTATCACCTACGCCACCAGTAGAATGTTTATCAACTTTTTTCCCTTCGATGCCGGATAAATCCACCATATCTCCGGAATGTGCAACCGCCATAGTCATGGCTAATGTCTCTTCTTCTGTCATTCCTCTAAAATAAACCGCCATAAGAAACGCAGACATCTGATAATCCGGGATATTTCCTGCTACATATTCTGAAATCATATACTCAATTTCTGTCTTTGTAAGTGCTTCCCCATTTCTTTTTTTCATAATTAAATCATACATTCGCATATGATATTCCTCCTTATATGACACTCTTTCTAAGAAAAAACCGATGTTTTCTCTTTTTATTATGTACCTAATATAGAGAGTTTTTCAAGACTACATAAGGACTTTTGTCCTCTTAAATCCACTTCATCTTGTTTTTCATCGGTTTATCTAATCAACTATATTCAATTTTGTGCAGTTTTACAACAGTTTTAAGGACTTATGGCCTTTTTATCATTCAATTCTCGTCATCCGGTATCCGATTCCCACATGGGTCTGAATATATTGCGCTCCATCCGTATTCTTGTCCAGTTTTTTCCGGAGCGTTGCCATGAATACTCTAAGGGAAGCCACATCATTTTCCCAACTGTGTCCCCAAATATTTTGCGTAATATAGGTGTGTGTCAGCACTTTACCAAGATTTTTAGCCAGCAGACAGAGCAATTTATATTCAATTGGCGTCAGGTGCAGTTCTTCATCCTCCAAAAATGCGCAGCCGGCAGAATAGTCAATCCGGAGTTTTCCATTTACAAATACGAAAGAAGATACCGGTTCCGTCTGGCTTGCTGCCATCCTTCTTTCCGTGACACGCAATCTTGCCAAAAGTTCCTCCACGGAAAACGGCTTTGTCAGATAATCATCTGCTCCCGCATCAAGGGCCTCTACTTTATCCGTATCTTCGCTTCTGGCGCTGATAATGATAATTGGTACATTTGACCATGTTCGGATTTTGCGAATCACTTCAATGCCATCCATATCCGGGAGCCCCAAATCCAGTAAAATAATATCCGGATTATGCGAAGATGCCTCCAGAATTGCAGTTTCTCCGTTCATCGCTGTCAAATATCTGTAATCATGTGCCTTCAATGTGGTTGTCATCAGGTTTTGTACCGGTTTATCATCCTCTACGACCAATATCAACGTTTTATTCATATAAATCTACCTCCTCTATTGGCAGAGAAAATGTAAATACTGCTCCATGCGGGGTATTATCCGAAAGCTCTAATTCTCCCCCGTGAGCATTGATAATGGATTTACACAAAGCCAGTCCCAATCCCAGGCTTCTCCTGCTATCTGCCAGATTCTTCGCACCGCTGTAAAACATATCGAACACCTGTGGCTTCATTTCATCCGTTATTCCCGGTCCATTATCTGAAATGCTGACAAATGCCCGCTTATTCTTCTTCTCGACCGCTATTACAATCTCCGATTCTTTCTGTGTATATTTTATGGCGTTATCTACAATATTGATAATAACCTGCATAATCATTCTCGCATCTATTTTCACAAGAATAAATTCTTCTGATGGCTTGAAAATGATTTTATGCTCTTCTTTCTTTCTATTGATGTGTTGCAGTGCTTCTGTAATTACTTCATCTACGAGTTCCACCTGCAATCGCATATTTAATTTTCCTTCTTCTATTTTTGTCACCGAAAGCAGATTTTCTACCAGATTAATCAACCACATGGAATCATCATAAATGTCCTCATACAGCTGCTTTTTTGTCCCTGCATCAAATTTATCCTCATCAGACAACAGATTGCTGGCGTTACCGGATATGGAAGTTAATGGTGTACGTAAGTCATGAGAGATGGAGCGAAGCAGATTCGCTCTTAGCTGTTCTTTTTGTGCCAATAATGCTGCTGCTTCTTTTTCTCTTGCATTTCTATCATTTTCCAATGCTAACGCACATTCGCCAAGAATAGATAACAGTATACTTTTTTCAAAAGAATCCAGTGGTTTTTCATCAATGACAATCCCTATTACACCGTATATCTCGTTGCTTGTCCGTATTGATAAGTATAGGCATTTTGCGTCAGAAAAGGTATCTGTTGTTGCCCCCGCATGCTTATTATTTTTTAGCACCCATAAGGCAACTGCTTTTTCGTCTTCGGATAAGTATTCCCCGCTTTTGGCATCGCCTTCTGCTGTGAAAAATTCAGGTGCCGCCAAGGAATCCTTATTCGAAAGATAAATCACCATATCCTTATTTAACAGCTTTATAAGCTGTGTTGCAGTTACCGTTATAATTTGCTCCTTTTCATTCGCACGCTCCAACAGTTGGTTCGTATCAAACAGGATTTTCGTTCGGTATGCTGCCTGGGCTGCCTGGGCTGCCTGCCTTTTTAACCTTGTTGCTAGAGAGCCTGTTAAAAATGCTGCTACAAACATGGTAATAAAGGTAACCGGATATTCTTTTTCATATACTGCCAGCGTATAGCGCGGTTCTGTAAAAAGGAAATTAAATACAAAAACGCTTATGACAGAAGATATTAAGCTGTAAATCTGATGTGTGGTGATCACTGAGGTAATCAAAACCCCAAGAATATACATCATAATGATGTTGGATTCGCTCATTCCCCGTTGCCAAAATCCATATCCTACCGCAGATGCCAAAAGCAGCATCCCAATACTCTTTATCATATCCGCTGTATTAAATATATGTTCCGATTTCCGTCTCGCCTTTTTCAACCTATATGCCATTTCATTTGTGCTGTCCGGAATAATATGAATATCCACATTGGGCGCCTGCGAAATTAATTTTTCTGTTAATGATGGTTTCCCAAATAACGTTCTTTTTGTTGCTGTACTTCTTCCGATTACAATCTTTGATACACCGGATAAACGTGAGAATTCCGCAATCTGGTATGATACATCTTCTCCATATACCGTTTCAATGTTTGCACCAAGCTGCTCCGCAAGCCGCATATTGTTTCGGAGTCTCTCTTTATCTCCCTCATCCATCACCGCAAAGTCTGATGTTTCTACATAAAGTGCAGAAAAAGAGCCACGGAAAGCCTTCGCCATACGTGCTGCCGTACGGATAATTTTCATATTTGATGGTGCAGGCGACAGGCAGACTAAAATATGCTCGTCTGTATGATAGTCACCGCCATTTCTAATTCTTGTCTCTTCTGAACGCGTATTAATCCGGTCTGCACATCTTCTCAGCGCAATTTCTCTTAATGCGACCAGATTTTCAAGCTGTTTTTCAGTACCCTTCACTTGCAGTCGTTCAAGCAGTTCCTGTGGTTCGATATCAATTAGTTCTACCCCGGAAGCATTATCAAATACTTCATCAGGCACACGCTCTTTGACCATCATTCCGGTAATGTCAGCCATCATATCATTCAGGCTTTCAATATTCTGCACATTTACCGTTGTATATACGTCTATTCCTGCTTTTAGCAGTTCCTCTATGTCCTGATAACGTTGTAAATGACGGCAGCCTTTTGCGTTCACATGTGCAAGCTCGTCTACAAGAATCAATGCCGGCTTTCTTTTCATCGCCGCATCCAGATGAAATTCCTTCTCTGCTAATCCATCATCTTCTATTACAAGATTCGGAAGCAGTTCCAATCCATGCAGCTGTTCTGCCGTCTCGGGTCTGGCATACGTTTCCACATATCCGACAACTACATCCGTTCCTCGTTGTTTTGCAATATGAGCTGCCTGAAGCATCGCATAAGTTTTACCGACGCCTGACGCATAGCCAAAAAATATTTTTAAATGTCCCCTGCTCATTATATAGACTCCTAGTAATAATCAAATAACACGTTTCTATTAT
>CAMGET010000091.1 GCA_946055175.1 uncultured Roseburia sp. | reverse complement strand
ACAGACAAGAGAGACTTTAAGAGCTATCAAGGAGGCTGGATATGATGGAATCGAACTAAATGGGTTTATGATTCGTCCAACCTCTTTCATGGTCCGCATGATGACAAAAATGGCAGGAATGCCGGTGGGAAAAGGCGGCGATTATGACTGGAAGGGAATGCTTGATGAGGCAGGATTGTCCGTTGTCAGTGTACATGAGGATTTAGGAACCATTCAAAGGGAGCCGGAAAATGTCATTGCAGAAGCAAAAAAATTTGAAACAGATAAGGTAGTAATCACCGGAATGTATCGTTTTGATTATTCCGACAAAGCAGCAGTTTTAAAACTGGCAAAAGACTTAAACGAAGCCGGTGCAAGATTAAAAGAGGGTGGCATTCGTCTTTTGTATCATAATCATAACTGTGAATTCAGAAAAGTAGAGGCTGGAAAAACAGCATTTGACTTATTAATTGAAGAAACCAATCCGGAATATGTAAATTTTGAACTGGATTCTTATTGGGCAACCGAGGCAGGGGTGTCTGCGGTTGCGCTGATGAAGAAATTGGGAGACAGGCTAAAGCTTTATCACATCAATGACAGAGGAACGAGAATCGAAGGTCCTTCCATGACGCCTATCCTAAAATCAGATAGCATGGAGCTTGGATATGGGAATATGAATTTGAGTGAACTGGTAGAACAGGCATTACATGTAGGAGTAGATGCAATCATTTTAGAAAGTCATAAAAACTGGGTAGAAAAATCACCGATAAAGTCTCTGCAGTTGAGTGCAGAATTTATGAATGAAAAAGTGAAATAGTGAAAAATGTGTAAAATACGAGCTATTTTACTTAAAAAAATGTGCAAATAATAGTTGATAAGATGTGAAAAAAGTGGCATACTTTCCATATGGAGGTGATATCTTCTATGGAGAGGAATGCCATTTTTAAAATGTTGGAATGGAAGGATAATCCGGATAGAAAGCCGCTTATCCTAAAAGGAGCCAGACAGGTCGGAAAGACGTGGCTTATGCAGGAATTCGGACGTAGGTATTATAAGAATACGGTTTATTTTAACTTCGATGAGTCAGAAGACCTAAAGTCTGTCTTTGAAACGAATAAAAATCCATATCGAATTGTAGAACTGTTATCAATGATAGCAGGAATAAAGATTGAGCCGGCTGAAACATTAATCATTTTTGATGAAATTCAGGAATGCCCGGAAGCATTAAATACACTAAAGTACTTTAAGGAAAAAGCAAATGAATATCATGTAGTAGCTGCCGGAAGCTTGCTTGGGACATTGCTTGCACAACCAAAATCATATCCTGTTGGAATGGTAAACTTACTTGAGGTTTCGCCGCTTACGTTTGATGAATATCTAGAAGCCACGGATGAGGCGCTCTATGCATATTTTCGTTCTGTAAGGCAAGGACAGCAGATAGAAGAAATCTTTCATAACCGCCTATTAGATGCATATCGTTACTATCTGATTATAGGTGGAATGCCGGAGTGCGTGAATTCATGGATAAAAGATAAAGATCCGGGGAAGATCCTTCAAATACAAAAAGACTTGATTACCATCTATGAAAATGATTTTTCAAAGCATAACGGAAAAGTTAATAGCGGACGTATTCTTATGGTATTTCGGAGTATTACGTCCCAGCTTGCAAAAGAAAACGAAAAATTTATGTATGGTGCAGTCCGTGAGGGCGGAAGAGCAAGAGACTTTGAAGAGGCAATTGAGTGGTTGGTATCTGCAGGAATGCTAAACCGTGTATATAATGTTTCAAAACCGGAACATCCATTAGCAGCGTTTGACCGACTGGATTGTTTTAAACTATATATGTTTGATACGGGACTTCTTAAGTGCATGGCGGGAGTAGATAACAGTGCAATTTTGTTGAAATCGGATTTTCAGTTTAAGGGACCTCTGACAGAAAATTTTGTTTTACAGCAACTAAAAGGCTGTTGTGAAATAGCTCCCCGTTATTATTCTGTGCGAAATGGGGAAATTGACTTTGTGATTCAGAAAGGAATGGAAATTATACCGATAGAAGTTAAAAGTGGAGAAGATAGGAGTGCACCGACTTTTAAGAAGTACATCGAGGAAAAACAGCCTGCCTGCGCGATTCGGTTTTCACAGAGGGGATATCTTAAAAATGGTATGATTACAAATATACCGCTTTACTTAGCAGGTAAAACAGATGAATTGATAGGTTAAACTTAGGATAGCATTTCAAATTTAATAATGATAGAATGGAATGGATAAGATAAAAAGAAAAGGGAAAAAACAATGAACGTGAATGAATTAACTGCTTATGAAATAGAGGAACAAAAGACACTGGGCGACTTAAATGCAAAAGGGCTGGTGCTTCGCCATAAGAAAAGCGGCGCCAGAATCGCAGTCATCAGTAACGATGATGAGAATAAGGTATTTATGATTGGGTTTCGTACACCGACCGAAAATTCTACCGGTGTAGCGCATATCATTGAGCACACCGTATTGTGCGGTTCCGAAAAATATCCGGTAAAGGATCCGTTTATTGAACTGGCGAAGGGTTCTCTAAATACCTTTTTAAATGCGATGACTTATCCGGACAAGACCATCTATCCGGTAGCCAGCTGCAACGACAAGGATTTTTCCAATCTGATGAGTGTTTATATGGATGCAGTATTCCATCCGAATATTTATAAATACGAGGAAATTTTCAAACAGGAGGGCTGGCATTACGAACTGGAAGATGAAGACAGCCCAATCACTATTAACGGTGTCGTTTATAACGAAATGAAGGGGGCATTTTCGTCCGCAGATGATGTGTTAAGCAGACAGATTTTAAATTCCCTGTTCCCGGATACCTGCTATGCAAATGAGTCCGGCGGTGACCCGGAATATATCCCGGATTTGACCTATGAAGAATACCTGAATTTCCATCGCAGATACTATCATCCAAGCAACTCTTACATTTATCTTTATGGAGACATGGATGTGGAAGAACGTTTGCAGTGGCTGGATGAGGAATACTTATGCCATTATGAAAAAACAGAGCCGGATTCAGACATCAAAACACAGGAAGCGTTTGCTACACCGGCAGAGCTTACTAAAAACTACTCCATTTCTTCCGGAGAATCCGAAGAGGATAACACCTATTTGTCCTACAATCTGGTACTTGGAACCACCTTAGATGCCAGATTATATCAGGCGTTCGATATCTTAGACTATGTATTGGTAGGAGCGCCGGGTGCACCAATCAAAAAAGCACTTACGGATGCCGGAATTGGCAGTGAAATTAGCGGCGGCTATGACAGTAGTATCAAGCAGCCAACCTTCAGTATCATTGCAAAAAATGCAAATGCCTCTGATAAGGAGCGTTTTTTAGCAATTATTAAAGAAACCTTAGAGCAGCTTGTAAAAGAAGGCTTGAATAAAAAATCGCTTCTTGCGGGCATTAACAGTGCAGAGTTCCGCTACCGTGAAGCAGATTATGGTTCTTCTCCGAGAGGACTTCTCTATGGTATCCAGTGTCTGGAAAGTTGGTTATATGATGATTCTGCAGCATTTTTACATCTGGAGGCAAACAAGGTATATGCCTACTTAAAGGAGCAGGTGGAAACAAATTATTTTGAAGACTTGATTCAGAAATACTTCCTTTCGAACACACATGCTTCTGTTGTGATTGTTGAGCCGAAAAAAGGCTTAAATGCAGAGAACGAGGCTGCTTTGGAACAGAAGCTGAAAACATATAAGGAAAGCCTAAGCGAAGAAGAAATCAAACGGTTGGTAGAAGAGACAAAGCGGCTTACCGCCTATCAGGAGGAGCCGTCTCCAAAAGAGGATTTGGACAAGATACCAATGCTCGAAAGAGCCGATATGAAAAAAGAAGCCATGCCGTTTTCGAATGAAAAGCATTTCATCGGTGATACAATGGTGATGCATCATGAGATGTTTACCAACGGAATTGTTTATCTGGCGCTTTTGTTTGATATGAAGGATATTCCGGAAGCAGATATTCCCTATATTGGTATTTTAAAGTCAGTATTGGGCTATGTGGATACTGCAAGCTTTGGTTATGCAGATTTTGCGGATGAGGTGAATTTTCATACCGGCGGTGTGAGCACCACGATGGGACTTTATCCGAGTGTTACGGATAAGGATGAAGTAAAGGTCATGTTTGAGGTGCGTACCAAGGCATTGACGGATAAATTGCCGGATGCAGTAAAATTGGTGGAAGAGATGATGCTTACTTCCAATTTGAAGGATGAGAAGCGTCTGCGTGAAATCTTAGCCGAGCTGAAGGCAAGATTACAGATGGCTCTAAGCGGTGCCGGACATTCTGTGGCATCCACCCGTGCAATGAGCTATTTCTCAAAGACCGCCGCATACAGAAACAGCATCGAACTCTATCGGGTTGTGGATGAGATAGAAGCAGATTTTGAAGCAAAAAAGGAGATGCTGATAGAGAAACTTGCCTCTCTTACGAAGCAGATTTTTACAAAGGAAAGACTGCTTGTCAGCGTAACATGCAGTAAAGAGGATTACAAAACGGCTGAGAAACAGACTTTAGCGGTTAAGGAAAAATTGACAGAGGGCGAAGGCATCGGACCGGCAGCTGAATTTACCTTTACACAGAAGAACGAAGGCTTTATGGACGCTTCTCAGGTGCAGTATGTAGCAAGAGCCGGTAATTACCGCGCACATGGTTTTACTTATCAGGGGGCACTCCGTATTTTAAAGGTAGTTTTAGGTTATGATTATCTTTGGAATCAGGTGCGTGTAAAAGGAGGAGCATATGGCTGTATGGATGGCTGCATGCGAAACGGTGATATGTATTTTGTATCCTATCGTGATCCGAACTTAAGTAAAACCAACGAAGTATATGATGGCATTCCGGCTTACCTGGAACAGTTTACAGCAGATGAACATGAAATGACCAAGTATATTATCGGAACCATTAGTGAAATGGATACGCCGATGAATCCGTTTGCAAAAGGGGAACGGTCCATGACAGCTTATTTGCAGGGACTGACCTTTGAGGAACTGCAAAAGGAGCGTGACCAGGTCATCGGAGCGACGGATGCCGATATCCGAAATTTAAGGGATTTGGTAGCTTCGGTACTTGGTGAGCAGAATATCTGCGTTGTCGGAAATGAAGAGAAGCTGAAGCAGGAAAAGACATTATTTAAAGAATTAAAAAATTTATATTAGTCATACAACGAGAGGAAATGCATGGAAAACAATTTTAAATCCGGATTTGTAACCTTAATCGGACGTCCAAATGTTGGAAAGTCCACCTTAATGAATCATTTGATTGGTCAGAAAATTGCGATTACTTCCAAAAAACCGCAGACCACCCGCAATCGTATCCAGACGGTTTATACAGACATGGAACGGGGGCAGATTGTTTTTTTGGATACGCCGGGAATTCACCAGGCGAAAAATAAACTGGGCGAATACATGGTAAATGTGGCAGAGCGTACGTTAAGTGAAGTAGATGTGATTTTATGGTTAGTGGAACCGTCAAATTTCATCGGTGCCGGGGAACAGCACATTATTGAGCAACTAAAAAAAGTAGACACACCGGTGATACTGATTATCAATAAGGTAGACACTGTAGACAAGGAAAAGGTTCTTGAATACATCGACACGTATCGTAAGGTTTACGATTTTGCGGAAATTATTCCGGTATCTGCACTACGGGCACAAAACCTTCCGGCTGTCATTGATATGATTTTTAAATATTTGCCATATGGACCGCAGTTTTATGATGAGGATACAATTACCGACCAACCGGAACGTGCGATTGTGGCGGAAATCATCCGTGAAAAAGCACTGCATGCCTTAGATGATGAAATCCCACACGGTATTGCGGTATATATTGATCAGATGAAGCAGAGAAAGGGTCAGAATTTTTTTGACATTGATGCGACCATTGTCTGCGAACGGGATTCCCACAAGGGAATTATCATCGGAAAAGGCGGTGCCATGCTAAAGAAAATCGGCTCCAATGCCCGCTATGAAATCGAGCGTATGCTGGACGCAAAGGTGAATTTAAAACTTTGGGTGAAAGTGAAAAAGGACTGGCGTGACAGCGATTATCTGATGAAAAATTTTGGCTATAATAAGGATGACATTTAAGTTTTACCAAAAAAAACAAGTATAAGGGTTTTCTCTGTTGGAGATTCTATTTCTATCA
>CAMGET010000090.1 GCA_946055175.1 uncultured Roseburia sp. | reverse complement strand
TGCGGACCGGCTGAAGCAAAAGAATTACTGCAGCATCATGAATTGATTCGTGTCGCAACCAAATACCCCAATATCGCGAAGGATTATTTCTACAATAAAAAGCATCAGACAGTAGAAATCATTAAATTAAACGGTTCCATTGAACTGGCTCCAATTGTTGGTTTATCCGAGGTTATCTGCGATATTGTTGAAACAGGCTCTACACTGCGCGAAAATGGACTAATCGTATTAGAAGAGGTATGTCCGTTGTCTGCACGTATGGTTGTTAATCAGGTCAGTATGAAGATGGAAAATGAACGAATTACAAAGCTTATTAAAGACTTAAAAAATGTTTTAAATCAGGAAGGATAACAGCATGAAGATTTTAAACTTAACACCTGAAACACAAAGTAATATATTAGAAAATCTGTTAAAGCGCAGCCCAAACTCCTATGGTGAATTTGAAGCAAGAGTAAATGATATCATTATGACTGTTCGAGAGAAAAAGGATGAAGCGTTATTTGATTATACCAAGCGGTTTGACAAGGCGGATATCAATGCGTCCAATATTTTGGTAACAGAAGAAGAAATAGAAGAAGCTTACCGATTAGTAGATACAAAGCTATTAGAAGTTATCAGAAAAGCACTCGTGAATATCAAAACCTATCATGAAAAGCAGCGTCAGACGTCCTGGTTTGATTCTCAGGAAAACGGCATTATATTAGGTCAGAAGGTAACTGCCCTAAAGCGTGTCGGTGTCTATGTGCCTGGCGGAAAAGCAGTGTATCCATCCTCTGTTTTAATGAATGTATTGCCGGCAAAGGTTGCAGGAGTAGATGAAATCATAATGACAACCCCTCCGGGAGCAGACGGCAAAGTTTATCCATCTACTTTGGTCGCAGCGAAAGAAGCCGGTGTAGATAAAATTTATAAAGTAGGCGGTGCGCAGGCAATTGCAGCTTTGGCTTTTGGTACGGAAAGTATTCCAAAAGTAGATAAAATCGTAGGCCCGGGTAATATTTATGTAGCTTTGGCGAAAAAGGCGGTATTTGGCTATGTCAGCATTGATTCCATCGCCGGCCCAAGTGAAATTCTGGTTCTTGCTGATGAGACAGCTAATCCACGTTTTGTAGCAGCGGATTTATTATCTCAGGCAGAGCATGATGAAATGGCATCTGCCATTTTAATCACCACAAGTAGGCAATTAGCAGAACAGGTTTCAGTTGAAGTCGATAAATTTGTCGCAGAATTATCCAGAAAGGAAATTATTCAGAAATCCTTAGACAACTATGGCTATATTCTGGTGGCTGATACCTTAGATGCTGCTATTGAAACAGTAAACGAAATTGCATCTGAACACTTAGAGCTTGTAACAAAGAATCCGTTTGAGGTTATGACCAAAATTCGAAATGCAGGTGCAATCTTTATTGGCGAATACTCCAGTGAGCCTTTGGGCGATTATTTTGCAGGCCCTAACCATGTTTTACCAACAAACGGAACCGCGAAATTCTTTTCCCCACTGAGTGTAGATGATTTTATTAAGAAATCCAGCATTATTTCTTACTCAAAAGAAGCGTTAAAACCGGTATATAAAGATATCGTTCAGTTTGCAGAATGTGAAAAGTTGACTGCGCATGCAAATTCTATCCGTGTCAGATTTGAAGATTAGATAGAATTATGTTATAATTATTTCTTGGGGTGTAACTATGGAAATGAAAAATGAAAGAAAAGCAGACTTTGTACGTAAAACAAAAGAAACAGATATTGCTTTATCCCTTTGTTTAGACGGTACCGGAAAATCTTCCGTGTCAACCGGAATTGGATTTTTTGATCATATGTTAGAAGGGTTCGCCAGACATGGATTATTTGATTTGAAAGTATCCGTAGAAGGTGATTTAGCGGTAGACTGTCATCATACCATTGAAGATACAGGCATCGTACTTGGAAATGCTATTAAAAAAGCTGTCGGAGATAAATGCGGGATTAAACGCTATGGAAGCTGTATTTTACCAATGGATGAAGTGTTGGTTTTATGTGCGATTGACTTATCAGGCAGACCGTATTTGGCCTTTGATGCTGAATTTACAACAGACAGAGTCGGTTATTTCGACACGGAAATGGTGAAGGAATTTTTCTATGCCATTTCTTATACTGCCGGAATGAATTTACATATCAAGGTATTATCCGGTGGAAACAATCATCATGTGATTGAGGCGATGTTTAAAGCATTCGCCAAAGCGTTAGATGAAGCGACCGTGATTGACCCTCGTATCACTGACGTGCTGACAACGAAGGGAAGTCTCTAATCGCATAGCGCTAATATATTGGGAAGGATTTGTAAGGAAAGAATGGAAGATAAGAATATTGTTGCTACCATATATTTAAAAGATGGAAAAGCAGTAGCCGGTTTTGAAGATATGACTGTTACCTATGAGAATGTCATTGAACTGGCAAAATTATATAATGACAGTGGGATTGATAAGATTATTATTTTTGATTTATCTGCAGATGATGAGGAACATGATCGTAATATTAATACCATAAAAAATATCAATCGTAACATCGAATTAAAGACCTGTGCCGGTGGCAACATCAACCGCATGGAAGATATTAAAAAATTCTTTTATGCCGGATGCTTACAGGTGATTGTAAATGGTTCGAAACCAAACAGCATTGAGTTGGCAGAAGAAGCCAGTAAACGTTTCGGCAAAGACCGTATTTTGGTTTCTGTAGACAATGTTGATTTTATTTTTAAAAATCAGAGTAAAATGAATGAATATTTCCATGAGCTTTTGGTATTGAACAAAAATGTCATGGATGCCATCGAAAGCATGACAACAGTGCCATATGTGGTATGCATGGATTCCTATGATTATGAAAAAATTCTTTCTGTTTTGCAGAGGAAACAAGTTCGAGGAATTTACGGGAAATTTATCAACGAGCCAACAACAGATGTCATGAAAATGAAATCTAAACTTTCTGCAGCCGGAATTAAAATGGATAATTTTGAAGCTGCATTAAAATGGAATGATTTAAAGAAGAATTCAGATGGGCTTGTTCCGGTAATTGTTCAGGATTATCGCACCGATGAAGTTCTGATGCTTGCTTATATGAATGAAGAAGCTTTTCATACCACGATTAATCTTGGCAAAATGACTTACTGGAGCAGAAGCAGAAATGAATTATGGGTAAAAGGGATGACTTCCGGTCATTATCAGTATGTAAAATCTTTAACTGCGGATTGTGATTATGATACCATTCTGGCAAAGGTTTCGCAGATTGGTGTGGCTTGTCATACCGGCAGTAAAACCTGCTTCTTCAATGAAATTGTGAAAAAAGAGTATTTGGAAAAGAATCCGCAAAAGGTTCTTGAAGATGTGTATTCTATTATTGTTGACCGCAGAGAACATCCAAAGGAAGGTTCCTATACGAATTACCTTTTTGACAAGGGAATTGATAAGATTTTGAAGAAATGCGGTGAAGAATGTACCGAAATTGTGATTGCAGCAAAAAATCCGAATCCGGAAGAAATCAAATATGAGATTTCCGATTTCCTTTATCATATGATGGTACTTATGGTAGAAAAAGGTGTCACCTGGGAAGAAGTCATGCAGGAACTGTCTCAAAGATAAGTAGTTTTTGTCATACAACCAAATAAATACTTATAAAATAGCCATATAAAATTTTTTTATATGGTTATTTTTATGAAAGGTGGTATCTGTTATGGATGATGATGTAATCAGAAGAAAACAATATGTAAGACAGATCCGGGCCTCTTTTGATGAAGAAGACGATGAAACAAAAGAAATAGATTTTGATGAAAAAGAACCGGAAGTACCGCCATTTTTATTTGCAAAGCTGCGATTTTTTTGTGCCTTACTTTTGTTTTGTGGCTTTTTGTTTTGCAAATATAATTCATATGAAATCTTTGAAAAGTCATCTACAGAAATTATTGACATGATTCGTGATAATCAGTATTATACATTTTTGCAAAACTATGTTAAACTATAAATGTTTTAAGCGACTTATTATTAGAAAGGATTTATCCGAATGACAAAATTAGCATTATCAGATGAGATACTCATGAAAATAGATAAGCCTGCGCGCTACATCGGAAATGAGTTAAATAGCATCAAAAAAGATAAAGAGAAGGTTGCAATCCGATTTGCGATGTGCTTCCCTGATGTTTACGAAATCGGAATGTCCCATTTAGGCATTCAAATTTTATATGATATGTTTAATAAAATGGAGGATGTTTGGTGCGAGCGTGTATATTCGCCATGGCCGGATTTACACAAAATCATGAAAGAAGAGATGATTCCGTTATTTGGTCTGGAATCACAGGAACCAATCAAGGATTTTGATTTCCTTGGAATTACCATACAGTATGAAATGTGCTATACCAATATTTTACAGGTTCTCGATTTGAGCCAAATCCCATTATTAGCATCCGAACGTACCGATGGACACCCGATTGTCATCGGTGGCGGCCCTTGTACCTATAATCCGGAGCCGATTGCGGATTTCTTTGATATGTTCTATATGGGAGAGGGCGAAATCTCTTACCAGGCTCTTTTTGACCTCTATAAGGAAATGAAAAAGAGTGGAGCCAGTCGTAAAGAGTTTTTGCGTGAAGCTTCAAAGATCCCGGGGATTTATGTGCCATCTTTATATAAGGTTTCTTATAAAAATGACGGCACCATTGAAAGCTTTTCACCGATTTATGAAGATGTACCTAAAACAGTTCAAAAGCAGCTTGTAATGGACATGACCTCCGCTGTTTATCCGGAAGCACCTGTCGTTCCTTTTATCAAGGCAACACAGGACCGTGTGGTATTAGAAATTCAGCGCGGTTGTATCCGTGGCTGCCGTTTCTGCCAGGCAGGAATGGTTTATCGTCCTACTCGTGAAAAAAATGTAGAGCGTTTAAAAGATTTGGCTTATAAAATGTTAAAATCTACCGGACATGAGGAGATTTCGTTAAGCTCGTTAAGTTCCTCTGACTATTCACAGTTACAGGAACTGGTAACCTTTTTAATTGATGAATTTAAAGGAAAAGGTGTAAATATTTCCTTACCATCTTTACGTATCGATGCATTTTCGTTGGATGTCATGAGTAAGGTCCAGGATATCAGAAAAAGCAGTCTGACCTTTGCTCCGGAGGCTGGTTCCCAGCGCCTGCGTGATGTCATCAATAAAGGTCTGACCGAAGAGGTCATTTTAGATGGCGCTACACAAGCCTTTGAGGGTGGCTGGAATAAAGTAAAATTCTATTTCATGCTTGGTTTACCGACAGAAACTGAAGAAGACATGAAAGCAATCGCAGAACTGGCAAATGAGACAGCAATCCGCTATTATGAGACCGTTCCAAAGGAAAAAAGAAACGGTAGGTGCCAGATTACTATCAGTACCTCTTTCTTCGTACCTAAACCTTTTACGCCTTTCCAATGGGCATCTATGTATCAACCTGAGGAATATTTAAGACGGGCAAAGATTGTAAATGATACGGTTCACGAACAGTTAAACAAAAAGAGTATCAAATACAACTGGCATGAAGCTGATGTAACCGTTTTAGAAGGAGTTTTAGCACGTGGCGACCGTAAAATAGGACAGGCTATTTTGCATGTTTACGAACATGGCGGTATTTTTGATGCCTGGAGCGAATTCTTTGATTATCAAAGATGGCTCGACGCTTTTACAGCCTGTGGAATTGATTACGAATTTTATACAATGCGTCAGCGTGATTTAGATGAAATTTTTCCTTGGGATTTCATTGATACCGGTGTCAGCAAGGAATTTTTAATAAGAGAATGGAACAATGCCATGGCAGAATCTGTGACACCAAACTGCCGTATGCGTTGCTCCGGCTGCGGTGTAAAGAAATTTGGAGGTGGCGTTTGCTATGAAAATAAGAATTAAATTCCGTAAATACGGTGTCATGAAGTTTATCGGACACCTTGATATTATGCGCTATTTCCAAAAGGCAATGCGCCGTGCAGATATTGATATCTGCTATTCAACAGGTTTTTCACCGCATATGATTATGTCCTTTGCGGCTCCTCTTGGAGTAGGAATTACCAGCGATGGAGAATACTTTGATATTGAAGTAAACAGTACAAAAAGTTCTGCAGAAGCTATGAAAGCCTTAAACGATACCATGGTTGAAGGTGTGGAAGTATCCGGTTATGTATTATTACCTGAT
>CAMGET010000089.1 GCA_946055175.1 uncultured Roseburia sp. | reverse complement strand
AGCGGAGAGGGTGGGATTCGAACCCACGCGCCCTTGCGGACAAACGGTTTTCAAGACCGCCTCGTTATGACCACTTCGATACCTCTCCATGTATTTTATTCTCGCTTCAAATCAGCGCAGTACTTATATTATCATTATTCATTTACTGTGTCAACAGTTTTTTTTATTTTTTTAAACATTTTCACACATCACACTAGCAGATATCATTCGACTGTAAATACGCCTCTGCAATCAGCAAATCTTCCGGTGTAGTAATCTTGATGTTTCGATAACTTCCCTCTATCAATTTTACTTTTTGGCTTGTCATTTTTTCCACCACCATTGCATCATCTGTAATGCTAGTGTCTTCTTTCTGCAGCATTCTGGTATAAGCATCATATATCAGTTCAAAAGAAAAAGCCTGTGGCGTCTGAATCATCCATACATCGCTCCGTTTCGGAGTTTCTTTTGCAAACTGTTCCTCATCTGCAATCTTAATGGTATCTTTCACCGGCATGCCTGCTACACATGCCTTATATTCGCTAACTGCCAAAAGTATTCTATTTATTACATCCTGTTCTAAAAATGGTCTGGCACCATCATGTATTAGAACATAGTCTGACTCTCGTACCGCTTTCAATCCTTCATAGACAGAATGGTAGCGTTCTTTACCGCCCTCCACGATTGCCTTAACTTTCGTCAAATGATAACGTTCTACAATTTCCGTTCTGCAATAATCTGCCTCACCGGCTCCCACCACAAGGACAATATCCTCTACTTTGCTTTCCTCAAATGCTTTTAAAGAATAATAAAGTACCGGCTTCTTTTTAATAAGAAGATATTGTTTATGTACTTTTGAATTCATCCGCTTGCCGGAACCGGCTGCCAAAACAATTGCAGTTGCCTTCATTGCAGAATTTACTCCTTTTATCGTTCTCCAAGTTTTAAATTTGGGACTGCATTCAAATCCAGACCATCTCTTTTTCCGGCAAGATAATCATAATATGCAGCCACGCCAATCATTGCCGCATTGTCTGTACAAAAAATTGGCGATGGATGATAGAAAGCTACCCCTTTTTCTTCACACGCTTTTCTCATTGCCTCCCTAAGAGTACCATTTGATGCCACTCCTCCTGCAATTGCGAACTTATCCATTCCAAATTCATCAATAGCCTTCATGGCATTGCCAACCAGCACATCAATCACTGCATTTTGGAAAGATGCTGCAATATCTGCCTGTACAATTTCAATTCCTTTCATTTTACAGCCGTTGATATAATTCAACACTGCTGATTTTAAGCCGCTAAAGCTGAAATCATAAGGGCCATCATCAATTTTGGCACGTGGAAACTCAATCGCATGCGGATTGCCCTCATGTGCAACCTTCTCAATTTTAGGTCCTCCCGGATAGCCTAAGTCAATTGCTCTCGCCACCTTGTCAAAAGCCTCACCTGCTGCATCATCCCTTGTTTTTCCCAAAATTTCATACTTACCATAATCGCTGACGCGCACGAGATGTGTGTGTCCACCGGACACAACAAGGCATAAGAATGGTGGCTCCAATTCCTTATTTTCAATATAATTCGCACTGATATGGCCTTCAATATGATGCACGCCTACCAGTGGTTTCTTTTTGGCATAGCTGATTGCTTTTGCCTCGGCAACCCCTACCAAAAGTGCCCCTACTAATCCCGGGCCATAAGTAACTGCCACCACGTCAATATCATCCAGCGAAGTATCTGCCTCCGCCAAAGCCTGCTCAATGACCTGGTTTATCTTTTCGATATGTTTGCGGGACGCAATTTCAGGAACTACACCACCATATAGTGTATGAAGGGCAATCTGTGAAGAAATCACATTGCTCCGCACCTCGCGTCCATTAACAACGACTGCAGCTGCTGTCTCATCACAAGAGCTTTCAATCGCCAATATTTTGATTTCCTTCTTACTCTCCATCGGAAGTATCTCCTTCACTCTGGTAGAACACCAGAATCTTCCATTCATTATTTTCATCTTTTCGAACTACATATGTCATATAGCTTTTAGAATATCCCTTCTTATCTTTAATAAAGTAGGAACAATCCACATATGCGCATTCGCGTTCGTCAACTGTACGAAATTCTATTTCATTGCTGCTACTTAAATTATATGAAATAATTGTTTTACCTTTTGCTTTATGATCAGAAATTTCCGTTTTAAGATTTTTTATATACTCATTCTTTGGATTATTTGCAAGCAATTCCTCATCCAATAGCAAAAGGACCCGTTCACTAAGCTTCTCTATTTCTTCATCCGTACATTCTTCATTATAAAAACAGGTAATAATTTCGTTATATGTTTTTATTACTTCTCTAGGCGTTTTCGGATAATTGCCCGCCAAATCCTTCGTAATAATCTGTTGTACAGTTGTTAATTCCACATCTTCCGGATTCTTTTGTGTACGATTTGTAAAAATAAAGAATCCGCCAACAATTAGCACAATGCATATTGCTGCAATGATAATCACACGTTTGTTTTTCATAAATGCCCTCCTTTGTCTTATTCGTTTTCATCAAACATAAGCTCTATCGTTTTTCCGTCTTTTCCTAATAATGCATTTGGGAAAATACTTTTTACCTCCGGCATATACTGTTCTGCCTGAACAAGCGATGGCGAAAAATGCGTCAGCCACATCTCCTTGACCTCAGCACGACGTGCCATGTCAGCGGCTTCATAAAATGTCATATGCTTATACTGCTTTGCTTTTGCCAGTTTTTCTTTTTCTGCATACATTCCTTCACATATAAACAAATCAGAATGCAACGCTGATTTCACAATAAGCTCCGTTGGTCTTGAGTCTGTGCAATAGGTTACTTTGATTCCCTTTCTCGCAGCTCCCAATACCATCTCCGGTGTATAAACGCTTCCATCTTCAGCCGTCATCGTTTCGCCTTTTTGCAGACGGCTCCACATACGCTGTGGAATCCGATTTGCTTTTGCACGTTCAACATCAAAACGTCCGGCGCGTTTTATCTCTATACTATATCCATAGCAGGCAATATTATGATTGACCTTAAAGGCATGAATATGATATCCATTTATCTCAATCTCTTCTTCTGCCTCCGTCAATTCAATAAATTTCATTTCAAAAGGCAGCTCCGGAGCAATGGTACGAAGCGCATTCACCACACGTTCCAATCCCTTAGGACCAATCATTGTTAATGGCTCTTGTCGTTCTGCATTTCCCATTGTTAAAAGTAATCCCGGCAATCCACTGATATGATCTGCATGGTAGTGTGTAAAACAGATAACGTCAATCGGTTTAAAACTCCAGCCTTTCTCTTTCATGGCAATCTGGGTTCCTTCGCCGCAATCAATCAGCATACTGCTGCCATTGTATCTCATATATAAAGCGGTCAGCCAACGTTTTGGCAGTGGCATCATACCGCCTGTTCCTAAAAGACATACGTCCAGCATAAATTCTCCTTTACAATAACTCTGTATTCTCTTTTTCAGTAGGCGGTATTTCAAAACTTTTTATCATTTCATCATAACAGTTTTCACAGATATTAATCTCTTGATGTACTCCGTCTTTATTAGAAAAATATCCCCAGTTCTTCTGAATCTTTACATAATCTGCCTTTTCCACCGCTTCTTCCAGGCAAATTGCTTTTCCACACTTGTTACAGTATATCATTTTTTGCTGCATCCTTTGTACCTCCCATGCCGCTTTTTTCCCATTATATACACCTGTTTCTTCTATATATAGTGGTATTTACTGGTTATGCATCATAATATATGCATCTTCCTTAGGGAACTCATAAAAGCCTTTGCGGATGCCACAGGTTCTGAATCCGTTTTTTTCATACAGATGAATCGCCGGCGCATTAGAAACACGCACCTCTAAAACCACCTGTGTGACACCTTTTTTCTTTGCCTGTGCAAGAATTTCTTTTATCAGTCTATCTCCTATACCGGCGTTCCTTTTAGAATGTGCAACTGCAACATTTGTAATTTCACCTTCATCCAATGCAACATACATTCCAAGGTATCCGATAATGTTTCCTTCCTCTTCTGCCAATAGGAAAATACTTTCCTTCATTGCCAGTGCATCCAAAAATCCCTGTTCGCTCCACGGCTGACTGAACACCTCTTTTTCTAGCTCACTTACCGCTTTACAATCACTCTGCTGCATGGGTCTGATTACTACCATAGTCTACTCCTGTTTCTCATTACGCTCACGTTCAGCCTGAGAAAGACGCAAATAATCCGGGCGATGCTCTGCGGCGTTCTCATAACTACCGTTTACAAAAGCAATCATTCCTAAGGCAGCCACAGCACCAGCACGTTGTTTATTCATATGAGCCGGGGCAAAAGTAAACGGCACCTTACAGTTTTCTCTGATATACTCCCTAAAAACCGGAACTCCGTCACCAAGGAATACGACTGCACGGTTCATTTCATTTATTTTTGTAATGATTTCGTCAATTCCCACTGCACACTGTTCGCGCAAAACCTTCATTTCGTTTCCGTAAAATTCATACAGACCGGTATAGGTCTGGCCTCGTCTGGCATCCATTAATGGGCAGACCATGTCTCTGTGTCCCACCAAGTTGTAAGCCAATGCATCGACTGTCGGCACATGAACCAAAGGCTTTTGCAACGCCAATCCCAGTCCCTTTGCCGTAGCAGAACCTATACGCAGTCCCGTAAACGACCCAGGTCCGCCGGAAACAGCGATGGCATCTATGGTTTCCAAATCCAGTTCAATCATTTTTGCCACTTCATCCAACATTGGAAGAAGCGTCTGCGAATGTGTCTTTTTATAATTGATGGTATACTCGCCGCGAAGTTCCTCATCTTCTACAACCGCGACACTTGCCACAAGTCCCGAACTGTCTAATCCTAGTATTTTCATTTCTCTCTCCGATTTATCGTAATTTTTCTATAATCAAAACCTTTTTCCAAATCTTTTTCAATGGTAATATCCCATCTCTTTTGGGGCAGAATCTCTTCGATTAAGTTTGCCCACTCAATCATGCAGACACCTTCCCCGTAGAAATAATCTTCATACCCGATTTCTTCCATCTCCTCGATGTCTCCGATACGATAGACATCAAAATGGTAAAATGGCATACGCCCTTCTTCATAAACCTGAACAATCGTAAATGTCGGGCTACAGATTGGTTCTGTAATCCCAAGTCCCTCTGCGATTCCCTGTGTAAAAACAGTTTTTCCTACACCGAGGTCTCCTATCAGTGTATAAACCGAGCCCGGTAGTGCCTCTGTTCCAATCTTTTGTCCCAAGGCTTTTGTTTCCTCAGGAGAAAATGTTTCATAAATCATTTCTATTTACACATCCTTTATTGTCACTTTCATTTTCAAGCGATACTTTGGTAGCTTTGTTCGTGCCAGCTTTGCTAATGGTACGTAGTATTCGCCTAACTGCTCACGCGGAATGACATAAGCATGGATACGGTTGCTGTACACCAGCACCAGTTTCTTAGTAGCAACCATTTTATAGATTTGCTTCCATGCAAGCACCCCGTTTGCTTCTCCCTGTGTCACCGTAAATCCATCTTCATTCACCATATAATGCAGGGTATTACTAAGTACAGGCGACACCTTGATGCTCTGCTTCGCACGTAGCCACAGCGTCAACGGCTGGTACACAAGAAGTATTACACCAAAAAATACATACAACACTGTATAGGTCAGGGTTACTTTTTCATATGTGTATATTGCCATTCCAAATAGCAAAACAGAAGAAAAGATGGATAAAAATCCACTAAATCCTGTATACGTCTGATGCATATTAAAACGGAACATGTCCTTTACTTTTAAATTCACGTCAAATTCAATCGGCATCGCATAGTCCTCCACTTTCTCGTATTATAGAAGTATATCATTTTTTTCACAAAAAGAAAAGATGTGGTATAATGAACTTTATCAATACTCTTAAGGAGGCACAAATGAAGAAAGAATTTTTATATACTTTATTAGATAACATGTCCGTTTCCGGTCATGAAATACCTTTGCAGAAAAAAGTGATGGAAGAAATGGCACCTTACTGTGACCGTATCGATACAGATTGCACCGGAAATGTCATAAGCATCCTGAATCCGGATGCACCCTTTAAAGTCATGTTAGCCGGTCACATTGATGAAATCGGTTTGATTGTAACACACATTTTAGACAGCGGAATGCTTAAGGTCGAAAAAGCCGGCGGCATC
>CAMGET010000088.1 GCA_946055175.1 uncultured Roseburia sp. | reverse complement strand
TTTAGCTATGCATAATATAACAGTTACTGTGTTATTAACCATTCTTCCGGGGGCTTTTGGCTGGTTCCAGGGATGGCTTAACGAAAAGCGATGCGGCGGTTCCATTGTTTCCAGCTGGCTGCTGCATGGTACGATGAATTTTATTGTGGCATGCCTTGCGTTATAGATATTTAGTGCAGAATTTGAATTTATAGTTTCGTATATTGAAGAAGAGAGAAAGAGACTGACTTTTTTCTATTCGGATGTACGCATACAAGAAATTCAATTATCCATATAAGTAAGTTTTCTAATGCTTACGCGCCGCATCAAAGCGGAGTCCATTCCGCTTGATGCTGAAAATGACATCGTGTCATTTTCGCGCTATGTTATGAAATATGGATAAAGAATTTCTAGTATGCTTCCAAACGAACAGAAAAAAGTCAGTCTCTTTCTCTCTTCAATATACGTAACGATAAATTAAATTTTGTAGCAAAACACTAGCATTTCCAAGGCTTGCGAAACTTTTAAAGCTAGTATTTGGCTTCAGTAAATTATTTCCATAAAGTAGATTGCAATAAAAAAGAGTATCCTTTATTTTTAATGCGTTTTGGAATGTATTAGAAACTCTTCATTCCTATTACATTAACAGCGAGAAAATGACAGGATGTCATTTTCAGCATCGAGCGGAATGGACTCCGCTACGATGCGGCGCGTCAGCTTTGAATAACTTACAGATAGGAATGGTAGAGTTTCTTATACATGTATGACCGCATAAAAAATAAAGGATACTCTTTCTTATTGTGCAACTACTTTATGTCAAAATAATTTAATGGACTAAATACCCCTTCCCTGTGTCTTCATCGAGAGTTTCACCTGATACATCATACGATCTGCACGGCGCACAGTATCATTAAAGTCAAAATCAATGTTTACAATATGGCTTGCGTAGCCATAAGCAATGTTCACAGGGAATTCTTCCGGGTGAGCAGCGTTGAATTCTGCTGTTAAATGTTCAAAATGATTCAGACAGTTCTGGCATTCTTCAGCGCTGGAGTTACAAAGTAAAATGCAAAACTCATCTCCACCGATACGATGGCAGACACCGGATGGAAAGGCCTGTCTGATCAGGTTCGCACTATTAATTAACAGATGGTCACCACAGTCGTGTCCACGCGTATCATTGCAAAGTTTTAAATTGTTGACATCCATCATGATAACAAAACAGTCACTTTGTAAAACATTGTTTTTAGAGATAAAATCTGCATAATGGGCGCGGTTGAAAAGCCCGGTAAGCTCGTCGTGCATGGCAAGATTCTGATAATGAGTGGCTTTCTGACCACGGTCCATTAACTGTTTGGTTTCTTTTAAGGTTACATATCCCATTGCGATAACATAGAACAGAAAAGCTACTAAACAAAATAACATATTTCCGGAATTACCGGAAGTATAGTAAATTGTTAAATCTACAATGGCACCAATCATGCAGAGAGCGCAGCAAACTGCAGTCAGCTTAAGCTTTGGTGAAAAATTCCCCTGTCTTGCTTCTTTCATTAACGTTAATAGAATAAAAATAATACCGAAGATGGCCGTACCATGACAGATAGTAAGTGTTTCTCTTAAATCTGCAATACCGAATAACTGTAAAAGAGTTAGTCCAATGGTAATGACACTGATAATAATGCATAGTAAATCCCAGATAAAACGATTAGAATGCTGAAACTGTCTCTGAATGAAATACATGTATGGCACAAGCGCTAAGGAAATTGCAATAATGGAAATTGCGGACATCACCAGAGAATCATGAAAAATTAAAGTTGCCGCTTCCATATCAGAAATTTTCCATAAACCTGTTAAAATAGAAAAAATTCCAAGCATAAAAATACTTCGGTCAATTTCCACATTCTTTATATTATAAAAAATGAAGATAAGGAAAGCTAAACCAACTAAAACCGCAAAAAGGCTGATAACCAGAATAGGTATATTCCTTTCAACAAGCGTATCCAGAATGACGCTGTGATCACCCAGATAAATCGTAAGGTGATTCCGAAGGCTGCTCTGGTAAATCGGGCGGACAAGGATACGGATTTCTTTCCCGGCATCTTCTTCGTATAAAAAAATCTGTGGCCAGAGGCAACCGGTTGTTTTAGAAAAATTGTGCTCGGTAGGGCGCTTTAAACTATATATTAATTCATCTCCGATATAAACTTCCACTTCCTGATGAATGAGATAGAAGGTAACACAGGCATCGTGCTTTGGAATGTTTCCAAGAACCCATTTATATTCTTGAACAACGCCAATAGGTGCGGTCTCATCGTCATAAGTGGAAAATTCGTAATCATTCACTATTTCATAGCTATCATCTGTGCGCATGACAACAGAATCTGTTTTTTCATGAAAATGAAAGAGCAGAAGCATTAAAAACGCAAGCGTAACACTGATTCCATAAATGATTCTCACATATTTTCTCATTCGCAATTCCTCTTAAAGTGCAATGTGAATAGATATGTAAATTATAGCACTATGTTAGTCGATTGACAATGAATTTCATTTTAGACAGTTGTTCGTGACTTTGTACTTCCTCTTTGAATCAGAACAGGAAGTGTTGTATAACTTTGAATTAATAAATCCGGATTTTCCAACTTGCGAATCATCATTTCACCTGCCTGAACGCCCATGTCATATACATTAATGTCAATAACAGATAAAATAGGATCAACAATATCGGAATATGGATAAATGTCAAAGGTTAGGATAGCTATGTCCTCCGGAATCTGAAGGCATAGTTCGTTTAATGCTTTGACAACACCTAAAGCCAGCATATTATTTTCACAGACAATTGCCTGGGGGTACGGCTGGTTTTTTAATGCAGATAAAACCTCCGTATATGAACTTTCCCGTGTATTGGAGGTGTATATGATTCTACGGCTTGGAATATGAATGGTATGATTGAGCATGCCTTTTGTAAACCCCTTGAGCCGTTGATTGGAGATTACATCACTTTTTCTGCCTGCCACAAACATGACATCCGAATAGCCACAGTCTGTCATGTGGTCCGCTGCGTATTCGCCGGCAAGCGCATGATTTGTATCAATCCAGCATAGGCGGTTTTCAAAATTTGGATGGCCGATGATAATATGAGGCACTTTTTCTGCGATAATATGCTTTGCCAATTCTTCGTTGATGGCGGAACCATGGATGATGAGACCGTCTGCAGAGCGACGGGTGATTTCGTTCATAGCACGTTCTCCGGGATAGGATTCTTCGGAGGTGTCAACTAAAGTCAGTGTGTAATTTCTGGAGGTAAGTGCATGATGAACTCCACACATCATGTCAAACATATGAGGATAAAGATAGGCAGAATTTTTACCCAAGTCAGTGAGATATACAATGTTTTGCGTGATTTGTCGTGCAAAGCTGACAGCTCTGGAATTTGGAACATAATGAAGTTTCTCGATTGCCGCATTGACGCGGGCTACTGTCTCAGGAGAAATGGTGGTCCAATTGTTGAGTACCTTGGAAACAGTTGATTTTGACACCCCGGCTTCGTTTGCAACGTCTGTAATGGTTATCGACATATTAATCCTCCCATAAAATTGAATAAATATGTTAGTATAGTATAGCGGTTTCCTAACAAAGTCAACGTGAAATGGAAAATATTCGTTGAATTTACTAGGGGATAGGTGATAAATATAGGTTACAGGCAAGCAGGAAACTGCAAAAAATATATTTAAACCGTGAAACCGGTTTCCTAGGAGGGGAAGAAATGAAGAAGAAATTAATCGCAATGATTTTGGCTGCATCTATGACTGCTACTATGATGACAGGATGCGGATCAAAGACCCCGGCAGCTAACGAAAGCGCCGGAACAGAAAAGGCAGGAACAGAAAATGTAGAAAGTAACACCGCAGCAACGGATGATGCGATTGCAAACCTGATTGCAGCAACGGAAGGAACCGTGGAACTTACTTTATGGTGCAACGAAACAGACGCATATCAGACTGTAATACGTGAACTTGTGGATGAATTTGAGACAACATATCCGGAGGTTGATTTCAATATCACAATCGGTGTTGAGTCAGAAGCCAACTGTAAGGATGATGTGCTCGCCGATGTGGAGGCGGCTGCAGACGTATTCGTGTTCCCGGATGACCAGCTGGTTGATCTGGTAAATGCGGGAGCGCTTCAGAGTATTGATGCCACCTACACTTATGACCCGGCGAAGACCAATGCATCGACAACGGTTGAGGCTGCAACTGTGAATGGCAAATTATATGCATATCCGCTGACAGCTTCCAACGGATATTTCTTATTCTACAATAAGAATTACTTGAGTGAGGGGGATGTGGCTTCCTGGGATAACCTTCTGGCAGCGGCAGAGGCACAGGGAAAGACCGTTGGTATGGAAGTGTCCGGAGCTTGGTATCTGTATGGATTTTTCGCAGGAGCGGGACTGGATATGTACGGCAACGAAGACGGAACCAACACCTGTAACTGGAATGCAACCGATACAAAATACACCGGCGCCGATGTGGCAACAGCAATTTCCGCCATCTGTGCAAACAGTACCTTGGTTAACTGCGTGAATGAGGATGCACAGGCCTTCGCGTTGAACGGAGAGATGATTGCGGACGTGAACGGAACTTGGGCGACCACCGCATTCCAGGAGGCATACGGAGACGGATATGCAGCAGCGAAGCTCCCTACCTTTACCGTTAACGGAGACCAGGTTCAGATGGGATCCTTCGCAGGATATAAATTTGTAGGTGTCAATGCTTATTCAAAAAATACAGGATGGGCAATGCTGTTGGCAGAGTTTATCACCAATGAGAGCAGCCAGACTAAAATCGGAATTGCTACCGGTGAAGGTCCGTCTAATCTTGTTGCAGCAAGTTCAGAAGAAATCGCATCTGCTCCGGCACTTGCAGCACTTGCAGCGCAATCCGAATTTGCAAGCCTTCAGAGAGTTGGAAATGAATATTGGGGACCTGCGGCAACTTTGGGACAGCTATTGGTAGAAGGTTCCTATACCGATGTACAGGCAATCCTGGATGAGGCTGTAGCCGGAATTACTCAGGCACCACAATAAAAGAATCGTTTTTGCGACCTGCGCGCAAGATGCGTGGGTCGCTTTTTAAGAGTGCGCCCGGCGGCGCACATTTACAAGAAGAGGTTTTATATGAAAAAGTATTTTACTGATTTTGGAACAGCAGTCGTAAAGGGAGACTTCTGGACAAGGTTATCACTGCTCATCATGGGAGCAGGATATTGGGGAAGAAAGCAATTTGTAAAAGGGATCTTGATGACCCTGATAGAGATTGGCTTTTTTACATTTACCATACAATTTTCTTTGCAGTACATTTTGAAACTGAATACATTGGGAAGTGTACAGCGAGAGGAAAAACTTGATCTTGCGACACTGACTAAGACGGTAAACGATTATGACAATTCACTGCTCATTTTACTTGGCGGAATTATAGGAATCCTGCTGATTGTGGCATTTATTCTGCTCTATATTAGCAACATGAAAACAGTATACCGACTTCAGGTTATGAAAGAGAAAGGGGAACACATCAATAGTTTTGGTCAGGATTTGCGCGAATTAATAAACGGAAAATTCTATGTGACATTATTAACATTACCCGGTATTGGTGTGTTACTCATCAATGTGATTCCGATTATTTTTATGGTCTGCATTGCATTTACGAATTATGATATGGACCATCAGCCGCCTACCTATTTGTTTACCTGGGTTGGATTGGACAATTTTAAGACACTTTTTACTTCTACCACTACCATCACCTTCGGATATGTGTTTGTCCGCGTGCTAATATGGACACTTATATGGGCATTTGTGGCAACAAGCACCTCTTTTTTTGGTGGAATCTTTCTTGCAAAATTTATTAATAATAAAATGACTCGTTGTAAGAAAATGTGGAGATCAATTTTTGTTGTGACCATTGCCATTCCACAATTTGTTACATTGCTTTTGGTAGGAAAACTGTTTGGAGATTATGGAATTGTCAATAGCTTTTGTAACCAGATTGGACTAACTGCTTTTTTACAGGAAGTGGGTCTGGTTGGAAAGGGACTCTCCTATATTCCTTTTTTATCGAAACCGGGCTGGGCACATGTAATGATTATTTTGATAAATATCTGGGTAGGAGTTCCGTATCAGATGCTCAGTGCGACCGGAATACTAATGAATATTCCGGAGGACCAACTGGAAAG
>CAMGET010000087.1 GCA_946055175.1 uncultured Roseburia sp. | reverse complement strand
GCTTGCCACAGAGGTTGCGCCAAAGTATCGTTCTCTTGTATTTGGCTGTGCTTATGGCGTTGCAAGTATTGCCTCATGGTTGCTTTCACTATTAAAAAATGCAAGTTTCCTTCGTTCGGATTATGCTCTCATTGTTTATGGAATCTTTATCTTAATTACCATTGGTATCATATTGTCAGAGCATGCGCCATTTACAGAAGAACATATCACTTATACAAAAGAACCTCTGTCAAAAAGTTTTATCCTTTTAGCCGGAGCTACCATTCTTTTAGTCAGTCTTACTCGTGGAATTGGCTTTTATTTCCCGATGGCAGACCTCTCTTCGGGAATTAATCTTGAGTTTTCGAGAGCTTTCTATGCTGTTGGCTTAATCTTATCAGGATGCATTGGTGACCGAAGCAGAAAATATGGTGCCATTAGTTGTCTGATTGCACTTGTTTTTCCATTTGCAATGATTGCTTTATCAAATGAACTAAATGCCAGCATCGTTTTATGGATTTTGGGATATACCTTTTATGGTTTTCTCGCCGTATTTCGTGTGGTTGTTTTTACTGATATCGCCTGTGTAAAGGAAGCGTTTTTATATACAGCAGTGTATGGATTAATGTTTGGCAGAATTGGTGACGTAATTGGCACACTAACCGGCATCATTTTTGGCAAACAGCCAATTCTATTGGTGCTGATTTCCAGCATTTGCTTCGTCCTTACTTTTATTACCTTCTTTATACTTTATAATAAGCTTTATATGCCGGCACCGGCGAAGGAGCCAAGTTCAGAAGAACTTCTTGAAGAATTGATTACAAAATATGAAATTTCCCCTCGTGAAGCAGAAGTATTTAAACTATTGTTAACGGGCAGCACGAATGGTGAAATTGCCAAACAGCTCTATATTTCGGAAAATACGGTAAAGTTTCATGTACGCAATATTTTAAAAAAGACCGGATGCACAAATCGTACAGAATTAACTCGACTTTAGATAGTATTAAATGCTATAATAGTTGTAGAAATTGTCGATTAGGAGATAGCATACATGACAGATAATGAAAGTAGTCGCGAGGCTCAACCGGAACCTTCGAAAGATACTTTATTAAGAAACATGAGCGACCGGGATTTTGAACTTTATATCTATTCTCTTCGGAAAATGGCAGAGAATAACTTAGAGAGCAACCGTACCTTTATGACGGAGCTTTATAATCTGCGTGCGTTTCACTATAAGACAGCTGAGCTTATGTTAGAGCATCCTGATAGAAAGTTTGCCATGATTGTATTAGATTTTGCCAATTTCAAATCCATCAATGAATTCTGTGGACGTGATGTAGGTGATGCACTGTTAAAGTGCACAGCAGACGCTCTTCGTGAGCAAAAACAGATGCGGGATTATGTCGTTCTTTCCCATTTTCGAGCCGATATTTTTGGAATGTTTACTCCTTATAAGACAGAAGATGACTTAATTGCGATTGTAAAACAGATTGACCAACGGATTTCAGAATTTAAAATACCTTATAAAGTTCTTCCGGCATTCGGAATCTGTGTTGCAGAAAGTCCTACCATGTCAGTTAGTATCATGCGCGATTACGCTACTATGGCGCTAAATACCATTAAAGGAAAATTTTATGCAAAGTATGCTTTCTTTGATGAAAAGATGCGCAGTCAGATGCTATTAAATAAAATGATAGAAAATGATATCGTAGGGGCTTTAAAAGATAACCAGCTGCATGTCTATATTCAGCCGAAAGTTGACATGACTACCGGGCAGATTATCGGTGGCGAAGCTTTAGTTCGCTGGATTCATCCGGAGCGGGGATTAGTCACACCGGGCCAATTCATTCCGGTGCTTGAAAAGAATGGATTAATTATTGATGTAGATATCTACATATGGACGAAAGTTTTTCAGTTTATCGGAGAAAGGTTGAGAAAGAGCCAGCCAATTGTTCCTATTTCCATTAATATTTCCAGAACACATGTATTCGACAAGGCATTCCGTGAATGCCTGATTCAGTTGTCCGAAGATTTTAAGGTTCCGCCAAGTTACGTTGTTTTAGAACTTACAGAAAGCGGTTTTTTAGAAAATGAATCTACTATGTATGAGAACCTGAAAATTTTACGTCAATACGGCTTTACCTTGTCCATGGATGATTTTGGCACCGGCTATTCTTCCATGACAATGTTAAAGAACCAGCCTGTTGATGAGATTAAAATTGACCGTGGTTTTATCCTTGATATTAAAAATCCGAAAAGTCAGAGTATCTTAAGTCATACCATTGCCATGTTGCACGAATTGGAAATGGATATTATCGTAGAAGGTATAGAAACAAAAGCACAGGAGGCATTTTTGCTAAAATGTGACTGTCACCGGGCACAGGGCTTCTTATATTATAAGCCGATTCCGTTGGCAGAATTCGAAGGCCTACTTTAGGGACGCTTCTTTTGTCTCGATTTTCAACGTTTTATTTAATGCTCTTTCAATCACTCCTTTAGGTATCCCAGTAAGGCGAGATAATTGCCGAATTGAGATACCTTTTTTGTACAGAAGAACCATAATCTGATTTCGCTCATCCTGTGGAAATTCCTGTAACTCCTTCACGGAGTCGCATTTACATTGTTGTAAAATTATATCTACAGCCACGTCGTCAGGGACTCTTTTTCTACATTTGTCAATGTCTAGGCATTCCTCCTCTACCATATGATTGTGCATTTCTAGGAACGTTTCCCTACCACCCGTCAAGGAAAGAACCTGCTCTGTATCTGCTAATTTGGCACTATCCCTTTGATAATCAAAAAAGCTACTCCATGGATAATCTGTTCCCGGTGAGCTCTCAAGCCCTGCTTTCGTCGGATTGAAATGAATATAGCGAACTGCCCTAAGTAAGTACCCGGCTGTGTCAACAGGTTCACTGAAATATCGCCCATCCATGACATGGCCTGCCCCTTTGATGACTACATGATAAGTCTGAGTGACAGATTTCTTTCGTGCTTGTCTCGGCATAAAATTCCTCCTAACATATTTTATTGTAAATAGATGGTGATTGCGGTTGAAATAACCTACTTGATTTCGCCAAACAAAAACTGTTTCGCAAATAAGAATTCCAGATTTTATAAGTAATACGAAAGGTTCTTTTGCCTCGCTATTCGAGACAAAAGAACCGTCCCTACTTAGTAATTTTCTGCATGTACTTCAAAATAACTCTGTGGATGATTACATACCGGGCATACCTCAGGAGCCTTGGTTCCTACTACGATATGACCACAGTTGCGGCACTCCCATACCTTTACTTCGCTCTTTTCAAATACCTGAGCGGTCTCGATATTCTTTAGAAGTGCGCGATATCTTTCTTCATGATGTTTCTCAATCGCTGCTACTGCTCTAAACTTTGCTGCAAGTTCGGTAAAGCCTTCTTCCTCTGCTGTCTTAGCAAAGCCATCATACATGTCTGTCCATTCATAGTTCTCGCCTTCCGCTGCAGCTGCAAGGTTGTCAGCCGTATTACCGATTCCGTTCAATTCCTTGAACCACATCTTTGCATGTTCTTTCTCATTGTCTGCTGTCTTTAAGAAAAGAGCTGACATCTGTTCATAGCCTTCCTTTTTGGCTACGGAAGCAAAATAGGTATATTTGTTTCTGGCCTGTGACTCTCCGGCAAAAGCTGCCTCTAAATTCTTTTCTGTCTGTGTTCCTGCATATTTGTTCTTAGCTTCAAGATTTCCCATTTTTTTAAGTCTCCTTTTCTCACACTTAGGTATTTTATTACCCTAAAGATAGTCTTATTATAGTACAAAAGTTCTAATTTGTCACTTGAATTTATCTTATATCAAACTTTGGCGGAACGCCTATTTTCTTGTCAGAGCCACAATCCCTTCCACATGTTTTGTAAAAGGAAACATATCAACAGGCTGGCAAGCCCCGGTCTCATATCCATGCTTCATTAAGTATTTCAAATCTCGCGCTAAAGTTTCCGGATTACAGGACACATACACCACCTTCTTCGGCGCTAATTTCACCACAGAGGATAAAAATGCCTCATCACTTCCGGCACGAGGCGGATCCATAAATACCACATCCACCTTTTTTTTCTGTTCGGCAAGCTCTACCATGAACTTCCCTGCATCCGCATTGTAAAACTGCACATTCTTGATTTGATTGCGTTTTGCATTGGCAATTGCATCACGAACTGCGTCTCTATTCAGTTCAACGCTGATGACCTCTTTCGCCTTATCGGAAGCAATCATACCAATCGTTCCGATGCCACAATATGCATCTATTACCGTCTCATTTCCTGTTAAGCCGGCCGCTTCAATTGCCTTCCCGTAAAGCACTTCTGTCTGCACCGTATTAATCTGATAAAAGGACTTAGGTGAAATTCGAAAAACCTTGCCACACAGAGTGTCTTCAATGAATCCTTTGCCATAAATGGTGGTTTCCTTTTCGCCAAGCACCATACTCGTCCGCTTGTCATTGACATTGATTACCACGGTCGTAATCTCCGGATGGATCTTACGCAATGCCTTTACAAAATTATTTTTCGATGGCAGAATCGGTGACCCAAGCACTAATACCACCATAATTTCTCCGCTGTAATGTCCCTTGCGAATCAGTACATGACGTAATAAACCATAACCGGTATCCTCATCATAGGTCTTTATCTTAAAGGAGCGGAGTAAACCGCGGATATCACGAATAATCGCATCTGCTTTTTCGTCTTCAATCATACATGCATCTATATTTACCACGTCATGCGTACCGGCTTTGTAGACTCCGGAAATAATCGTTCCCGGTGCTGCGCCGCTGACTTTGCTTTTCACCCCTCTTTGTGTCGTATGTTTTCCGCCTTTCACAATGTCAAATACCGCATGTACTTTATTACGATAATGATAAGGGTTTTCCATCCCGATAATCGGACGCACTTCGCAGATTCCCTGCAGCGTCTTTCTTACATAGTCCTGTTTCTCTTTTAGCTGTTCTTCATAAGGCTTGCCCTGATACTCACAGCCGCCACATCTTTTTGCATATGGGCAGGCATTAGTCTTTTTACTTTGTTCTACCATTTTCTTTATCCTTTCATTCCGAACACGTAGTGTTCTGCACACAGCCCTCTACTTTTCTCAGAATAGCACGTTTTTTGCAAAATATGCAAGCATAGAGCACCTTGTTTTTTACAAAGTGTGCAGGCAAAGCCTGTGCCAGGCTCAAACGTGCGCTTCTAGACGCATATAAAGAAAAGAAACCCGACGAGCGGATTTCTTTTCTTATATTCCTATGTATATCGTAAATTATACCGTTTCTTTAGAAACGTTTTCTTTAGAAACGTTTTCTTCAGAAACGTTTCCCCCTACTGCCTCTGCATCCGATGTCTCAGGTTCCTCAATGACTTCCTCTGCTTCCGTTGCAACGTCCTTTGCCCGCATGGTCAGCAGGAATAAAATACCCGCCACAAGCACGATGGTCACTGCAATGCTGCCTTCCAAACCAAAGGCACCACCATTTAAAAGATCTTTTCCCTCAACAGACACACTTTCCAGTACGCTGCAGGAAGTGTTCATACCACTTACCTTGATTCCGAAAAAATTACCCTGGACAAAATTCCAGATAGAGTGTGCGGCAGCGGCTCCCCAGATACTTCCCCGCTTTATAAAATAAACGGATTCAAAAATGCCAAACAAGGTCAGGTTGATAAGTGCCAGTACGCTGATGCCGCTATTTCCCAAATGCAGTGCTGCAAAGAACAGTGCATTTAAAACAGCTGCCACCCAAATCGGATAACGTCTGGCGATGGATACCATGAAATAACTGCGGCAAAGCACTTCTTCTGCCATACCCTGAATCATAAAACCAAGTCCGAATAAAAGGAAGGTTCCCAGCGCAAATGTGGATGAGAAGCCAGTCAGCTTTAATCCTCCGGTCAGCATACTGATTAATACCGCAATTGTAAAGATGGCAAAGCCGACTACCAGACCGATTCCGTATTCCTTTAGAATTTCTTTTTTTACAAATCCAAGGCTGTTCATTTTTCGTTTCTGAATCAGCTTACAAAACAGCATGGTAATCAGAATCATTCCAATTGTTGAAAAAAGAGAACCGATGACCAGCGCATCACTGCTTGCTATACGCATAGATGCTTCTATAATGTGCTCCATGTCACCTGATGCAGCTGCCTCCAAATATCCTTTGTCGGTAAACATTACCACCAGTTCAATCGGCATCATCACAAGCACCTGTGCGATGGTT
>CAMGET010000086.1 GCA_946055175.1 uncultured Roseburia sp. | reverse complement strand
GACTTTGGAGGAAGGATGGATTATAGAAAATATCAGCCCACATGGATGGAAGAGATAAGATGTGCCGGAATATCATTGCTTTTTAGTCTTTTTGCTGCGTGGATTTTATATCGAAACCCATGGGGAGTATTGCTCGTGGCGGTGATATATCCGTTCTGCAGAAATAATTATATTAAACAGCATTTACAGCAACGGGAAAAGCAACTGCTTTTGCAGTTTTCGGACACAATACAAAGTGTGACAGCGGCTTTGCTTGGAGGATTTTCTGTGGAAAATGCATGGAAGGAAGCAGAACGGGAACTTAAGGAATTACATGGCGAGAATGCATATATGACGAAGGAATTACGGCAGATAAACAGTGGTATTTCAGTAAATCAGCCGGTAGAGAAATTACTTTATGAATTTGCGCTGCGTAGTGGATGCGAAGATATTTTAGACTTTTCAGAGGTTTTTCTGTTTGCAAAAAGAAGCGGGGGAAATTTTGCAGCAATTATGCAGAATACATCTGCTCGTATCCGGGAAAAAATTGAAGTAGAGCAGGAGATTGACACAGCGGTTGCAGGAAGGAAAATGGAGCAGAAGGTAATGAATATTGTGCCGATAGGCTTGCTGGCTTATCTGAATCTGACTTCCTCAGATTTCCTGCAACCATTATATGGGAATTTGTTCGGCGCCTGTGTGATGACATTTTCGTTTGCAGCATACTTAGGAGCACTTACTTTGTCAAAGAAAATGATGGATATTCGAATATAAAAGAGAGGCATTAGGATGAAAAAGGCAATCATTGTATTTTTACTCTGTGCTTTATTAAGTATTTTACTTGGTTACATGGAGAGAAAGAATCCACTGCTATCAGAAGAGGGCACTCTGTTTCGCAGGGAATCCGGACAAGGTGATTATGAAACGGAGCTGATGCTAAAGATAGAGGGCATTGAAACGGAGAGCCCGTTTGTCGTGACGGTGCCCCAACAGCGCTTAACAAAGGAAGAAGAGGAGGCACTTTTAGAGGCAGCGGTAATAGAGTTAAATCAGCTGTTCCCGGGGGAAAATGAGTCCATACAGAGGATACAAAATCGGGTAAAAATTCAGACGAATTATAAAGAAGGAGCAGTACAGGCAGAGTGGGAGTTTAGTAATCCATGGCTCATTGATGAGGATGGAACTATCAGAGAGGAACAACTTGCACAAGACGGAGAACAGGTAATGGCACGTGTGCTATTAACGTGTGAAGACAGTTCCTTTATACATGAGTTTTATTTTATTGTTTATAAGCAGAAAAGAACAGAGGAGGAGAGAATTTATGAGGAGATTACCGGTTGCATATTGGAAGAGGGCATGGCAGAAGGGACAGAAAAACTTTTATTGCCAAAAGAAGTGGAAGGACACAAACTGGTCTGGAGCGAAAAAAAGTCGGACATCCCCTTACAAATCTTATTTTTAGGTGCGTTGGCAGCCGTTCTTTTCCCCGCGGTAGAGAGACAAAAAGAAAGGGAAAAGCAGAAAGAACGGGAGGAAGAACTTCTGCGGGAATATCCGGAAATGGTAAATAAATTAAGTCTGCTGCTTGGAGCAGGGATGACACTGTATTTGGCATGGAAAAAGATTACAGAGATGTATCTGAATGCGAGAAAAGCAGGAAAGATAAAGCAAATGGCAGTGTATGAGGAAATGCTTTTGGCAAGGCGGGAAATTGAGAGCGGAAAAGGTGAAATAAAAGCATATGCGGCATTCGGAGAACGCTGTGGCATTCAAAAATACCGGAAACTCAGCAATTATCTGATTCAGAATTTAAAAAAAGGAAATAGTGGCATGCAGGCAGTTTTAGAAAGAGAAGCATCAGAAGTATTTGAGGAACGAAAGGGCCTTGCAAAACGCTATAGCGAAGAGGCAGGAACAAAATTATTGCTTCCAATGCTTTTGATGTTAGGGATTGTCATCTTTATCATTATGGTGCCTGCAGTCCTTTCTTTTCAATCAGGATTATAAAAAGGAGGAAAACACATGAGAAGTTTTAAAGAATTTTGGAAAGATGAAACGGGAATCGGAACAGTGGAAATGATTTTAATTTTGGTGGTTTTAATTGGGCTTGTTCTGATTTTTAAAAAACAATTAACAAATCTGGTAAATAGTATTTTTAAAACCATTACAAACAAAGCAGGTCAAATTTAATGAAAAGAGGAAGTATCACTCCCTTTTGTGCACTCAGCCTGATGCTCGTGGCATCGTTTCTTCTGGTGTTGCTGGAATCGGCCAGAGTTTATACTCTGGACCGATTTGCCACCTTAAAAGCAGAAAGCGGGATAGATTCTGTCTGCGCAGAATTTCAGCCACTTTTGTGGCAGCAGTATGGGCTGCTTTTTTTAGACGGTGCTTATGGAACCGAATATTTTTCAATGGATTATGTTTCGGAAACGTTGACGGAACAGATTGATAAAAGTAATAAAACAAAATTAGGGTTAAACCTTCTTTCGCTGGAGGTTTCAGAGGTTACACTCATGGGCTATGCATTGGCAACAGATAATAGAGGGGAAGTATTTTTAAACTATGTAGCCGAGCGGGAGAAAGAAAACCTGCCGATTGGAATTGCCGAAGACATATATGAGCAGTATCAGAAGGGAAAATACATAGAACAGGAATATAGAGATACAGAGACTGAAATTGCACAGGCGCAGCAAACACTGGAAGAACTGACAACTGCAAACCAACAGGAAAAAACAGAAGGAGAAAATGTAAATATCCTGGGAGAAGTATTTAGCGGGATTACGCAAATGAAGAGTGCCGGAACATTGAATCTGATATTCGGGAAAACAGACCATATTTCCGCAAAATCAGCAGGCTCTTATAAAAACATAGAAAAGCGGGAAAAATCAGCAGGTAATATGCCTTTTGCACAACAGAAAGACTGGTATCGAAAACTTTTGGTGCTCAACTATATGGAACAATATTTTTCTGATTACTGCAGTCAAAAGGAAGAACACTGCCTCTGTTATGAAATGGAATATGTGCTATGTGGGAAAAACACAGATGCCAAGAATCTGAGTGGGACGCTGGATAGGATTTTGCTGCTAAGAGAAGCCTGTAATATTGCGTCTTTGCTGCTGGACGAAGGGAAGATGTCTCAGGCGAAAGAACTGGCAAGTGTAATTGGAATTTTAGCAGGGGAAAATCCTGCGGCTGTTGAAGTAATTCAGGCAGGAATCATTGTTGCATGGGCATATATGGAGAGTGTATTGGATGTTCGTACACTGGTTGCAGGTGAAAAAATAGCATTTATAAAAAGCAAAGAAGAGTGGACAGCAGATGTACGAAATATTCCGGCTGCTATCATGGGGACTCTAAAAGCTAAGAATTGTGAAAACGGAATGAACTATACCGATTACATAAAACAACTCTTGTTTTTTGCGGATGACCGGACACTTGCTTATCGTATGATGGAAGCTATGGAGTTTACGATGCATGAAAATCAAGATTATGTAAATTGTTTTATGAATCAGATGATTGTTGCATTACAGTACAGAATTGATTTCTGCACAGAACCATTGTTTTATTCATTGGCTGTCATTGGGGACAGCTACGAAGGAAAATTTTATTTTAGGAAGACGGTAAACCGATCTTATATTCCATGAAAGGCAGGTGTATTGGGGTGTCTCTGATGATTGCGCGTCATAAGAAATCAAATAATAGCATAAAATCTCTCCCTGAAAGCATGTTATTTAAACTGGAGACACCCCAATGCATCTGCCTAAAGGGATCGCTTACTGTGGAGGCTTCGGTAATTCTGCCATTGCTTGCATGTTTTTTCTCCTTTCTTCTATTCTTTTTTCGGATACTTCAGGTCCAGCTGACAGTACAGGAGGCACTGGAGGATACCGGGAGAGTATTGGCAGTAATTTCAGAATGTGAATTATCTGAATCTGAAGAGAGAACAAAAATTCCTGAATATCCTGCACTTGCTAAAGCATTTCTTACGGCGAAGCTTGCCGGAGAGGAAAATATAAAACGCTATGTTGCAGGCGGAGCACTTGGTGTTACGCTACTCACCTCGGAATGGGATAGAGATGATCTGTTATTGGAAGTAAACTATGCAATGAAATTTCCGGTAAATTTACTGGGAAAACGGTATTTTTGGATGACACAGCAGGCTTGTTTTAGAAAATGGACTGGCTGGCATACCATAAGTCCTGCCGATGCGGAACAAATGACCATATATGTTACAAAAAACGGAGAGGCGCATCACAGGCGGATAAGCTGCCCGTATCTATCATTATCAATTAGAACAGTAAAAATTTCCGAACTGGAAAGGCTGCGGAATAATAGCGGAGAAAGATATCGATTATGTGAAAGCTGCGGAGGGGGAGGGGAAAAAACAGAGCTGGCTTACATAACAAATTACGGAACGCGCTATCATATGAAACTTTCCTGCAGTGGATTAAAAAGAACCATCTATCAGATTACGTTTTCAGAAATAGGAGGAAGACACGCATGCCCGAAGTGTTGGAAGTAGTAACAAAATTAGTGATGTTAGCAGGATTGTTTTACTTTTCCTGGCAGGACTGTAAGACCAATATGCTGGGGGTAATACCGCTGGTATTTTTTGCCGGAATGGGTATGAGCATCCAACTGATGTCAGGTGGTTTTTCACTGAGCAGATTTCTGACCCAAACAGTGGTTGGAATTGCCTGCCTGATAATCAGTATCGTTACGTCGGAGAGCCTTGGGGTGGGAGATGGACTACTCTTTTTGGGAACGGGAATGTTTTTGGATTTGAAATCCAATTTTGTGCTTTTTTGCGGAGCATTATTGTTGGCGGGAGGATTTTCGGGAATATGTTTATTGCTAAAAAAGAAATCAGGAAAAGACAAAATTCCAATGGCACCATTTGTGCTGGGGGCATATGTCATATTCTTACTGTAAAACAATGTCGCGGAAGTTTTTCAATTGAGGCGGCACTGGTATTTCCTCTAATTATGCTTTGCTTTTGCCTGGCCATACAGATAGGAATCAGTTTACAGGAGGAAATTAAGGTACAGACAGAAACATTTATGAAGAAGGAACCATTAGATATCATTTCATGTATGTATCGGAAGGAATATTTTGAAGATGTAATAGGAGCGTTCTATGAAGATTGAATATATACGACAATTGCAGACAAGCTATATGCGGATAGAATTGAAAGCGGGGTTGGGTAGAACAGAAGAAGAAATGCTAAGCCATAACAGAATTCATGGGATTCTTCCGGTGGGATGGCAGAGAGAAGACGAGAAAATACTTTTGCGATATGACATAACAGGAAAGATAGCATTAGATGCATTATTGGAGGAAAAAAAGGCGGATGCAGCGTTACTGGAACGAATTATATCGGGGATTTGCAGTGCTGTGCGGCAGTTAGAAAAATTTCTCCTGCGTCCGGAAGGACTTCTTTTATGTCCTGAGGCAGTATTTTGTGATTACAAGACCGGAGAAGTACTTTTTTGTTATTTCCCGGAAGAGGAACTGCCCTTTACCGAACGTCTACAGCGTTTTATGGAATATCTTCTCACAAAGACAGACCACAAAAACAAAGAGGCAGTAGATATTGCGTATGGTCTGTATGAGGAATTGTTAAAACCGGCATATAGTCTAAGCGATATCCAAAGTTTTTTACAGGAGAGACATACTCCACAAAAAGAGGAAATAAAAATGGAAGCAGAACAGCTAATTATGCGAGGAGAAGAAACGGGAAAGATTTTACAGGAGGAGACGCTTCACAGACGAATCAATCCGGACGACTGGCTTGAAGCAGTAAAAAGGAGTGTGAAAGAAAAAATGTCTGCATGGGTGAATGAAAGAGAATGGAGAAAAATAAAAAGGCAGCGTCCCGGAAACCGGGAACTTGCTTTTGAAATAGAAGAAGGGAAAGAACAGGAGGAATTTGCAACAGAATTATTATCGGAAAGGCATGGAAAAGAAAACAGAATTTTAAAATATGAGGGAACGGATGCATTGCCTGACATCGTGATTACAAGGTTCCCGTTTCTGATTGGAAGTACGGCAGACTGTGATGGGATTATAAAGGCTTCCGGCATCAGCCGTCATCATGCACGGATGCTTTTAAAGGATGATGTTTATTTTTTAGAAGATTTAAATTCAACAAACGGTACTACAGTAGAGGGAGGCCTGTTAACCTATAAAACAAAGGTAAGTTTAAAAAAGGGAGCATTAATCTGCTTCGCAAATCAGCCTTATCGTTT
>CAMGET010000085.1 GCA_946055175.1 uncultured Roseburia sp. | reverse complement strand
GAAGCAAAGGCTTTAGCTGAAACTTTAGTCAGAAGAGTTGCTATTTCTCTTACAGATTCTTTAAATGTAAGAACAGAACCGAATACAGAGTGTTCTATCATGACTACTGTATCCATAGGTGAAGAATTAGAATTTGTAGAAGAAATGGATGGCTGGGTTAAAGTTGCAATCGATAGTGATGAAGGATATGTTTCTTCAGAATTTGTGGAAGTGAAAGATGTACTTCCGAGAGCACTTACTATGACAGAAGCAAGATATGGAATCGGTGTATCGGATGTTCGCGTTGCTTTGGTAGATTTTGCATGTCAGTTCGTTGGAAATCCATATGTATGGGGCGGTACCAGTTTAACAAAGGGTGCTGACTGTTCCGGTTTTGTATTAAGTGTATTTAAAGAATATGGTTATACATTACCACATCATTCCGGTTCGCAGGCTCAAAGCGGAACAAAGATTTCAGAATCAGAGTTACTACCTGGCGATTTAGTATTTTACAGCAATGGTTCTCGTATTAATCATGTTGCTATTTATATTGGCGGTGGACAAGTTGTTCACGCAAGCAATCCTAAGACAGGTATTCGTATTTCTAGTTATAAATATCGTACTCCTGTTAAATATGTACGTATCATAAATGATTAAAAAAGGGGCGTCATCTGTATGGCGCCTTTTTCATGCATAGTAATGCATCTTATCATAAATAATTTGAAATAAGCATTTACAAGACTATTTTACTATGATATAATGCGAGAGTATGAGTTTAGCCCATATTCGGTTTGAGGACACTCCGACCTTTTACTGAGTATCATACTTCTAGGGCGATTATTAAATATAAGGAGGATCATGAAAATGATTACAAAGGAAAGAAAACAGGAACTTATTAACAAATACGGCAGAACCCCAAATGATACAGGTTCACCGGAAGTTCAGATCGCACTTTTAACAGAGCGTATCAATGAGTTAACAGAGCACTTAAAAACAAATAAGAATGATCATCATTCAAGAAGAGGTCTTCTTAAAATGGTAGGTCAGAGACGTGGTTTATTAGCTTACTTAAAGAAGGTTGATATCGAAAGATACCGTGCAATCGTTGAAGGATTAGGTTTAAGAAAATAATTCACGATAGGTTATTTTAGAATAGAGCGGTGAATAGCCGCTCTATTTTAAGATGAGTGGAATGTTTAGAGCTCAAAACAGAAGTAAATCCCGAGACCACTGAAATGGATATGAAGATTTCATGTGTGTTTCAGTAGTTTCGGACTTCTGTTAAAAATTATATAATGGGAAGGTTTAGGAAAATGATTTCAAATCTTCCGACAAAGAAGGAGAAAAGTATGTTTAAAAGTTTTTCAATGGAACTTGCAGGAAGAACTCTTACGGTAGATATCGGTAGAGTTTGTGCACAGGCAAATGGTGCTGCATTAGTAAAATACGGTGATACAACCGTTTTATCAACAGTTACAGCTTCTGTGAAACCACGAGATGGAGTGGATTTCTTCCCACTTAGTGTTGAGTATGAAGAGAAGATGTATGCAGTTGGTAAGATTCCGGGTGGATTTAATAAGAGAGAAGGAAAAGCATCTGAAAATGCAATTCTTACCTCACGCGTAATTGACCGTCCGATGAGACCATTATTCCCAAAAGATTATCGTAACGATGTAACAATTAATAATATGGTTATGTCTGTTGATACAGAATGTCGTCCGGAATTGACCGCTATGATTGGTTCCGCATTAGTTACAACAATTTCAGATATTCCATTTGACGGTCCATGTGCAATGACTCAGATGGGTATGGTAAATGGTGAATTTATCGTTAATCCATCTCAGGAAGTTTGGGATAATGGCGATTTACAGTTAACAGTTGCTTCTACGAGAACTAAGGTTATCATGATTGAAGCCGGAGCAAATGAAATTCCGGAAGATAAAATGATTGAAGCAATATACAAATGTCATGATGTAAACCAGACAATTATTGAGTTCTTTGATAAGATTACAGCAGAATGCGGTAAAGCAAAGCATGAGTATACAAGTTGTGCGATTCCGGAAGAAATGTTTGCAGCTATTAAGGAAATCGTTCCACCGGAAGCAATGGAAGAAGCTGTTTTCACTGATGAAAAACAGGTTCGTGAAGAGAATATTCGTGAAATTACCGATAAGCTCGCAGAAGCCTTTGCTGATAATGAGGAATGGCTGGCTATTTTAGGTGAAGCAGTTTATCAGTACCAGAAGAAGACGGTTCGTAAGATGATTTTAAAAGATCATAAACGTCCGGATGGTCGTGCAATCAATCAGATTCGTCCACTCGCAGCTGAAGTTGATTTGATTCCAAGAGTACATGGTTCTTCTATGTTTACACGTGGACAAACACAGATTTGCGATATTGTTACCTTAGCTCCTTTATCAGAAGTTCAGAAGATTGATGGATTAGATGAGCATATTACTGAAAAGAGATATATGCATCACTATAATTTCCCGGCATACTCTGTTGGTGAAACAAAGGTTTCCAGAGGTCCGGGACGTCGTGAAATCGGACATGGTGCACTTGCTGAGAAAGCATTAATGGCAGTACTTCCTTCTGAAGAAGAATTCCCATATGCAATCCGTGCCGTATCTGAGACTTTTGAGTCAAATGGATCTACATCTATGGCTTCTACATGCGCATCCTGTATGTCATTAATGGCTGCAGGTGTGCCGATTAAAGCAATGGTTGCCGGTATTTCCTGTGGACTTGTAACAGGAGAAACAGATGATGATTATATCGTATTAACAGATATTCAGGGGCTTGAAGATTTCTTTGGAGATATGGACTTTAAAGTAACAGGTACTCATAAGGGTATCACCGCAATTCAGATGGATATTAAGATTCATGGTTTAACCAGACCGATTGTAGAAGAAGCAATCGCTCGTACACGAGAAGCAAGAATCTACATTATGGATGAAGTAATGTCTAAGGCAATTGCAGAACCAAGAAAAGAAGTTTCAAAATATGCACCAAAGATTATCCAGATTACCATTGATCCGGAAAAAATCGGTGATGTCGTTGGTCAGAAGGGCAAGACCATAAATGAAATTATTGCACGTACAGGTGTTAAGATTGACATTACAGATGATGGTAACGTATCCGTATGTGGTACAGACCTTAAGATGATGGAAAGCGCTGTTGATATGATTAAAACAATTGTAACAGACTTTGCAGAAGGACAACTTTTCACAGGTAAAGTTGTAAGCATCAAAGAATTTGGTGCATTCGTTGAGTTCGCTCCGGGAAAAGAAGGAATGGTTCATATTTCAAAAATATCTAAGGAAAGAATTAATCGTGTAGAAGATGTTCTTACTTTAGGTGATACAGTAAAAGTAATCTGTATGGGTAAGGATAAGATGGGACGCATGAGTTTCTCTATCAAAGATGTTCCGGCAGAAGCATAAGAAAGATTCATTTTATTATATATTAACAATAAATAAGAAGAAGGCGTTTGCTTTCTTCTTATTTTACGCTAAAAGCATTTTAGATATGGTATTTTAATATGAGGTTATCTATGATTAGTAAATTAAAAGAAAGATATATTGGTGACAGGGATTTTTATAAATTAGTTCTGATGGTAGCAACACCAATGATTATACAAAATGGTATTACAAACTTTGTAAGTCTCTTGGATAATATCATGGTTGGACAGCTTGGAACAGAGCAGATGTCCGGTGTTGCGATTGTAAACCAGTTGATGTTTGTATTTAATATCTGCATTTTTGGCTGTATTTCCGGAGCATCTATTTTTAGCGCACAGTTTTACGGACATGGAAATCATGAAGGAGTCAGAAATGCATTTCGTTTCAAACTGGTTAGCTGCGCTTTGATTGCAATATGCGGTATTGTTATTTTCCTTACAGGAGGATCTTCATTAATACATGTATTCTTAAACGATGGAAGTGCCGAAAGTATTGCGCTTACGCATGGATTTGGAATGCAGTATCTATTTGTCATGCTGGCGGGAATGATACCTTTTATGATATCTCAGGTATATGCAAGTACATTGCGTGAAACAGGCGAAACCATTATTCCAATGATTGCGGGTGTCATTGCTGTATTTGTGAATTTGATTTTTAATTATTTCCTCATTTTTGGACACTTTGGATTCCCGAAGCTGGGAGTGGCAGGCGCTGCAGTTGCAACTACAATTTCCAGAATCATTGAGACAATTATTGTTGTAGCATGGACACATCTACATGCTGCTAAGAACAAATTTATACAGGGAGTTTATCGGCATTTCCATATTCCAATAAATTTGGTAAAGCAGATTTTGGTAAAGGGAATCCCTTTGCTGATTAATGAAACTTTGTGGTCAGCAGGCACGGCAGTAATGACTCAGTGCTATTCCATGAGGGGGCTGGATGCGGTCGCTGCAATTAATATTTCATCAACGGTTTCTAATTTGTTTAATGTTGTATTTTTAGCCTTAGGAAGTGCAATTTCTATCATTGTAGGTCAGCAGCTTGGTGCCGGTGACTTGGAACATGCGGTTGATACAGATAGAAAGATGATATTCTTTTCTGTTGCTGCCTGTGTTGTTATTGGAGCTGCGATGATGCTTTTGGCACCGTTATTCCCGGCGATTTACAACACAACAGATACCGTAAAGGATTATGCGACAAAACTGATCCGTATTGCAGCTGCATTTATGCCATTTTATTCCTATTATCATGCAACCTATTTTACCTTACGTTCCGGAGGGAAAACAGTAGTTACGTTCTTGTTTGACAGTGGATATTTGTGGGTGATTATGGTTCCGGCAGCATTTATAATAAGTCGTTTTACAAACATTCCGTTAATTCCAATGTTCTTTATCTGTCAGTGCTCTGAGATTTTTAAAGCAGTGGTTGGTACGATACTTGTGAATAAGAAAGTATGGGTGAATAATATTGTAGATGAAATGTAATTTTGAAATTTTATCTAAGATATGATAGAGTAATATGGTATAGTTAGATACAAAGGAGTCATATGAAATGGAACAAAAGAATTTTGAGTTTAATAAGAAAAAAAGAGTGGTCATTAAGATTGGTTCATCATCTCTGACTCACCCTGAAACAGGAAATCTGAATTTTATTAAAATGATGCATTTAGTACGTGAATTGTGCGATATGCGTAACCGCGGAATGGACGTATGTCTGGTGAGCTCGGGAGCAATTGCTGTCGGAAGAAAAACGATTGGTTTAACAGAACGTCCGAAGGATATATCTGCCAAACAGGCTTGTGCGGCAATCGGACAGGCCAGACTTATGATGACTTATGAGAAAATGTTTTCTGAATATAATCAGGTTATGGCACAGATTCTGATGACCAAAAATACAATGGTTAATCCAACATCAAGAGAAAATGCAAAAAATACCTTCGAAGAATTGTTTCATTTAGGTGTGATTCCAATTGTAAATGAAAATGATACAGTTTCTACATATGAAATGCAGTTTGGTGATAATGATACTTTATCGGCAATTGTAGCATCTTTAGTCGAAGCTGATTTATTGATTCTATTATCTGACATTGATGGATTATATACAGATGATCCACACAAAAATCCGAATGCAAAATTAATTGATGTGGTAGAGCAAATGGATGAATCATTATTTGAAATGGCTAAGGATTCCACCGGTAGTGATGTGGGAACAGGCGGAATGGCTACAAAACTTGCTGCAGCGCAAATTGCAACGAATTCCGGCACAGACATGATTATAGCAAACGGAGAGGATGTATGTATTCTGCACCACATTTTAGATGATAGTTTTACAGGAACAATTTTTAAAGCGAATAGAAAAGAAAACTTTAGTATTTCTGATTTTATCATAAACAAGATTGACTGAGAAAAGGAAGAAAGATGAAAAAGGAAGAGATTAATCGTATTAATGAATTATATAGAAAGTCAAAAGCGGAAGGCTTAACTGAGGAAGAGAGAAAAGAACAGGAATTATTACGAAAACGCTTTATTGCAGATGTAAAAGGCAATCTGACTGCACAGCTTAACAATATTGATATGGTTAATGCAGACGGCAGTATTGAAAATCTCGGTGAAAAATATGGAAAAAAGAGCGGTTTGTCGTAAGTATTATAAAGATATACGAAATGCCATGTCCGGAGAGGAAGTAAGAGACAAAAGTAAACGTATTTGTGAGAATTTGCTTGCTGATAACGCATATCAAACTGCTGATTTGATTATGGCATATTACCCATTGGGAAATGAAGTTGATTGCATGTCGGT
>CAMGET010000084.1 GCA_946055175.1 uncultured Roseburia sp. | reverse complement strand
TCCATAGAAATAATAATATCCCCTAACATAATTCCTCCTGTGTCCGGATTAAAATTATCATCATAGTTTTCCTCTAAGGCTGAAAAATCACCTGCTTTCTCATAGTTTATCAATGGAAATGATAAGACATCGGTGGGCTTGTCTATTTCGCGATAGGTACGATTTATTTCGCGGATACCTTCATTATCCGTCAAAGTAAGATTCACTTCGCATTCATAAGGGAATTCCTCATGCTCTAATGCAAATTCAATGACACGTTTTGCAAGTGCTTCATAATCAAAACCAAATTCAACATCTACCTCTGTTTCTACTGATAAACTCATGAAACAAATTCCTCCTTAACCAGGTAATCTCTTATTTGCAAAAATTTATTCATGCTAAGACCGGATTGATCATACATACCCATAACAGAAAAATCATTCACTATCCGGTATATTGCCATATCCTGATTCCAATCAGTCATATTCTTTTGAACCTTCATTAATTCCATCTTTCGACATACTCCATCCACCATCTGGACAATTGCTGACTCCGGAGTAGAGGGCCGTTTTTGCATTCCCTGATATTCATAGATAATATTACAAACTGCTTCCGGGAAGCACTTTTCTACAGCAAATTTATATCCGTTTTCAGCAATCTGATCACCTTTTATGATTCCAATTCTGTAATACATTCCTGCAGCCGCACAGACCAATTCATCAGCTCCCACTAAAGCTGCACAGCTTTTTGCTAAAGCAGATACATGTCTGGCATGTTCATATTCCTGTTTTGAAAAATGTTTTAATTCCTTTGCAATGCTATATTCAGGCTCCAGCATGTCCTGTAAAATATCCTCGATTTCTACTTCACGGATATATAAAAACCGATCCATATAATAATATAAGAAAATAGCAATTGAAGCTCCTATTGCAATATTAATGGCAAATACAAAAAATGACGCCTCATTATTATACAAATAATAAAACAATGCCGGTATCACAATCTGTAATGAAAAAAGAATGGCAATATAACTCTTTTTTTTACAACCATCCCATGTCAAAAGAAGCATGGTACAAACCAATACCAGCATTAAATAACCGGAAAGTTCCATCGTATTGATTTCACAGACAATTGCCATCGTTATCAAAAAATAGAGTGCCAGACAAAGTGCAATCCATTCTGAGGTAAAAATAATCAAAATGATTGGTAATAAAAGAATCGGTCTGATAAATTCCGGACAAAAACAACACAAAAATGCAGTAGCGGAAGCTAAAACAACGGCATTTTGAATTCTTCTGAAATCTGTTGTTTTATTTGAAGAAATTCTCCCGGAAATTCTCTCATTTTCTAATAGAAAAGAAAGTATTGCATAGAACACTATATCTACAATCATAATGCAAATAATCTGATCAAGCATTGCATTCTTTACAAGCATTAGTAAGACAGAAAAAGTAAGCATAACTAACAATATCAATAATTTATTTTTGATTCGTTTTTTACTCATTTGTTCTGTCATTTTACTTTTACTCCTATTTTTTCTGCGTTTTAGTACGTTTTTTCGATTGCGATTCGTAATCCTCATAAGCTTTTACAATTTTTTGTACAACGGGATGACGAACAACATCAACGCTTGTAAGTTCACAAATACCCACTTCTTCTATCTTTTTGAGAACCTTCAGTGCTACATCCAGGCCGGAAACAGTGCCCGGGGCAAGGTCTTTTTGAGTGGCATCTCCTGTGATAACTGCCTTAGATCCAAAACCAATTCTTGTTAAAAACATTTTCATCTGAGCCGGAGTCGTATTCTGGGCTTCATCTAATATAATAAATGCATTATCCAGTGTACGTCCTCTCATATAAGCAAGCGGAGCGACTTCAATCAATCCTTTTTCCATATTCTTTTGAAAACTCTCAGCGCCCATTATCTGATACAAAGCATCATATAACGGTCTTAAGTATGGATCAACTTTGCTCTGCAAATCTCCCGGCAAAAATCCGAGTTTCTCACCTGCCTCAATAGCAGGTCTTGTTAAAATGATTCTACCAACCTCTTCATTTTTAAAAGCTGTTATTGCCATTGCCATCGCAAGATATGTTTTACCGGTTCCGGCAGGCCCTATACCAAATGTAATCATTTTTTTGCGAATTGCATCCACATACGTTTTCTGTCCAATCGTTTTGGGTTTTACCGGCTTTCCGTTTATTGTATGACAGATACAATCCTTGTCAATCTCTATTATTGCAGTTTCTTTGTCTTCTAATACAAGAGAAAGTGCATAATTAACATTTTGCTCTGTAATGGCATTTCCGCGTTTTGATAATTCTAAAAGCTGAGTAAAAACATTTGCTGCACGTTTTATTTGTATTTCATTTCCTACCAGCTTCAGCATATCGTCTCTTACTACTACAGTAACATGGAGTGCCCGTTCAATTTTTTTTATATTTGAATCGAACTGCCCAAATACATTTGCAACATGCTCGGTTGGAAAATTCAAAGATACTTCAGTCAGACTCATTCTCTATATTCCCCTCTGTGTAATCTGTATTTCGGGTTACCGTCGGCTGATAAGATACAATTGATTCCCGGGCTGTAATGCTGCCTGTTACCAGATAAGAATAACCCACTTTTTTAATCATAACATTTTTTTGTATAATTTGAATACCCTTTTCTTCCAATTTTTTAAGATACTTTACATAATGATTTTCCGCTAATTTCGTTACCTCTTCCTCTGTATACTCTTTTTCCACTATTTTGTATGGGTAATATGTTATTTTCCTTAAATAGATAGGAAAATAGTAATTTTCTCCAAAGCAAAGCTGCACATTTTCCTCGGAACAATCATACAAGCTCTCAGGAGCCTTCCAAAAAGGATTATGTATAAAAATATCTCCAATTTGTAACACGTAATTCATTTTTTCTTCTTCAAAATAATCTTTATCCTGATATTTTTTAGATATTTTGTCAGAGTATTCATATTGCACCTGAGCAATAATATCTGCATCTGCAGTTTCATACAGATAATCTATGTTTTCTCCATAATCGTTATAAATAATAAGTTCTCCACTAACTAAAACTTCCCCTTTTTTTACATTGCTTCCTACAGAGACCAGTGGCGTACCATGTCTTGTAATCATATCCGTAATCACTCCATCCTTTGCGGCTATGATGTCTGAAATTTCATCCGAATCTAATTGATAGAATTCATCAGCCAGTAGACTTTCCTGTAGCTCAATCGTCATTTTTGTTCCATATATTTTGACAGAGGCCCAAATAACTTCCGGATATGTACTTCTTAATTTTTCTTCCAGTTCTGCACAATTTATCTTTGATATAGAAGTACCGAAATCAGCACCTTCTTCTTCTAAAAAATGTATAACAGTGTCATCAGAAAGATAAGAATTTCCTATTATTTCAATGTTCCACACAAATCCGGATACATAAATCAGAAGGCAGAAAAATAATATCATACCTATAACAAATACTTTTCTTTTTCGGTATCGAAACAAATAAAACGGAATCCCTACCTTTTTTATAATTTTAGCTCTTGTTTTTGTTTTTCTTAAAATTGGATGAAGGGATTTGTAAGCATCAACACTCATACAAAATTGATAGCCGTTTTCTACCGATTTTAAATTCCAGATTAAAATATCCCTTTTTCCGCACATATTTAAGAAACGTTCCGGAGCATAACCGGACAGATATATCACCAAATATCCGCGCAGATACTTAAGAAATGATATAAAAAACATAATTATTCGTACTGTATCTGCTGTAAAAAACCTGTTATTTTCATTTCCTCGTTTGTATAATAATCAATATTTAAATGTGTGCCCGTAATCTCAATGCGGCAATTTTTTGCTTGAATTTTGATAAAGGAATCCTCATAAATAAGGATTCCTTTATAATTCTCTATCAAAAGCTCCCTTCTGCCGGTAATCGTTACAAGCGCATCTTTAAGGACAAAATCTTTTGGCAGTTCTAATTGTTCAATTACTTGTTCGCGGAATTTTAATGATTTTTGTTTGCTCATAGTTTACTATATGAGCTATTTCTTCTATTTATGATATGGTTCCTTATTCATAATTCGATAGGAACGGTAAATCTGTTCCAGTAAAATAACTCTCATTAGTTGATGAGGGAACGTCATTTTTGAAAAAGAAAGCTTCATATCAGCGCGTTTTAACAGAGTGTCTGACATGCCAAGAGAACCGCCTATCATAAATATAATATGGCTATTTCCTTCTGTTCCCAACCGTTCTATTTTCTCCGAAAGCGAAACAGAATCCAACTGAACTCCATCAATGGCAAGTGCACAGACAAATGCTCCATCCTTTAAATATTTTTCCATACGCTCTGCTTCTTTTTCTTTAATCTGTCTTTCAACAACATCACTGGCATTATCAGGTGTTTTCTCATCAGACACCTCAATAATTTCCAGTTTACAGTAACGACTTAAACGTTTTGCATATTCTGCAATTGCATCTCTATAAAATTTTTCTTTTATTTTTCCTACGCATAAAATTGTTATTTTCATTCGCTATAACTATACTGAATTCTTAAAACAGAACTGGAAAGCCCGGTTTTTTCATCTATTGCAATTGCTGATAATATATGCTCTCCTTCCGGTACTTCAATAGGCTCAGCATATACAAAAGATTCCTTCGTTGGTACACTTCCATCCCAGGTATAATAAATCTTACACTCGGAATTTGTTGTTAATGTGATGTAAGCCGGTTCCGAAAAAACAGTATCCACATCCGGTTCCGCTTTCGGGACATCCGGCGGATAGATTTCTATCTGATAATCACATGTTACTACGTCACTATAAACATTATTTTTTATATTTTTACATACGGCTTTTATCGTGTAAAAACCGGAACGGGTTAACTCAATTTCTCCGGTATAAAGGATTCCTTTTTTACTTGGGTCTGAACCGTCTGTTGTATAATAAATCGGCTCATCTCCAATCGAAACGATTGTAACAGCTATATGTGTATTGTATTTATCACTAGCGGGATAAATTACCGGTTCATCTACAAGATACACATCAAATAACTTTTTAATGTCTTCCTCCTCTACAAGTTCATACAGACTCTTTATTTGCCCATACTGTCCCTGTTTTGCATAGATATTAATTAACCGTTCATAAGCTGCCTTTTCATTATGATTCAGTTTCACTGCCTCTGTTAAAAGAACAATTGCATTTTCATATTCTTCCCTCATAATATAAATATCTGCCAGTTTTATTCTACTTTCTATATCTGTCGGAATAAGTACCAATGCTCTGGATAAATAATCAATAGCACTTTCGAAATTATGGTCAATCAATTCACTCTCGGCCATTGCCATCTGATATTCATAAGAATTATGGTTCTTATAATCCAAAAAAATTTTCATTACAATACCAATCAGAATACAAAAAAATAAAATAAGGACAGTTATAAAAATTGGCATACTTTGACTTTTTTTATGTCCTTTTTGACTATTTTCTGCGGTTAGAACCTTATGGTTATTCTCATTTTCGTTAGCTTTATCTGCATCTTCTCGTAGCAACGAATGCAAAAAATCATCTTCCAAAGATGAATATCCACTTATCATTTGTGCTTCTTTTCCGCACACAGGGCAATAAATGCTTCCATCTTTGATTTCTGCGTTACAATTTGCACACTTCATAGAAATCCCTTTCTGCAATGATATTTAAAGTATTGCCGAAATTCACAAATCTATTCCATTGCTTCCACACAATTATTCATCAGCATTGCAATTGTCATTGGACCTACACCACCAGGTACGGGTGTAATTGCAGATGCAATTTCTACAACATCCTCATATTTTACATCGCCGCATAATTTGTTATTTTCATCACGATGAATTCCTACATCTATTACAACTGCTCCTTCTTTAATATACTCAGATGTAATAAAACGAGGTTTACCAATAGCTACGATTAAAATATCTGCTGTTTTGCAGAGTTCTTTCAAATTTTGTGTTTTAGAATGTGCAATCGTTACCGTAGCATTCTCGCGAAGCATTAATAATGCCATTGGTTTTCCAACGATATTACTTCTTCCTACAATTACTACATTTTTACCTTTTAAATCTACATTTACATTTCTTAATATGTCCATGACAGCTAAAGGTGTACAAGCAACTATACCACTCTTATCTCCAGACATTAATTTGCCTTTGTTGATATGATTAAACCCGTCTATATCTTTTTCTGGCAGAATTGCATTTATAACTTTTTCTTCGTTTATATGAGCTGGCAAAGGTAATTGAAC
>CAMGET010000083.1 GCA_946055175.1 uncultured Roseburia sp. | reverse complement strand
TGAGGCGCCTCCGCCGGATCCGATGGCACGTAAGATTATAGATGAAGTACTTCCGCTTGGTGTAAAAGCTGTAGATGGATTAATCACCATCGGTAAGGGACAGAGAATCGGTATTTTTGCCGGTTCCGGTGTTGGTAAAAGTACACTGCTTGGCATGTTTGCGAGAAATACGAAGGCAGATATCAATGTAATCGCGTTAATTGGTGAGCGAGGCAGAGAGGTTCGGGAGTTTATTGAGCGAGACCTGGGAGAAGAAGGCATGAAACGTTCGGTTGTTGTGGTCGCAACCTCAGATAAACCGGCTCTGATTCGCAATAAGGCGGCAAAGACGGCTACAGCAATCGCAGAATATTTCAGAGATCAGGGAAAAGATGTATTGCTTATGATGGATTCATTAACTCGTTTTTCTATGGCGCAGCGTGAAATAGGACTTGCTTCCGGCGAACCGCCTGTGACAAGAGGTTATCCACCGAGTGTATATTCAGAAATGCCGAAGTTGCTGGAACGAGCAGGTACCTCTTCAGTTGGCTCTATTACAGGACTGTACACGGTTCTGGTTGATGGTGATGATTTTAATGAACCGATTACAGATACCGCACGTAGTATTTTGGATGGGCATATTATGCTTTCGAGAAAACTGGGGCATAAAAATCACTATCCGGCAATTGATATCTTGCAAAGTATTTCCCGTGTGATGAGTTCCATTGCAACAAAGGAACACAAGGAACTTGCAGGAAAACTAAAAAATGTTTTGGCTACCTATAATGAGGCTGAGGATTTGATTAACATTGGAGCCTATAAGCCGGGCTCTAATCCGGAAATAGATTATGCGATTCGCAAAATCAAGGATGTAAATACTTTCTTAAAACAGGCAACGGATGAAAAGTTTCGGTTCGAAGAAGAAATTTCATTATTGGATGAGTTATTTAAGGACTAAGGAAGAACAATATGGCAAAGTTTGTATATCGTATGCAGAGTATTCTGGATATAAAATTAAAGCTTGAGAATCAGGCCAAAATAGCATATAGCATTGCAAACAACAAATTGCAGGAAGAGCAAATGAAATTGCATGATATCCTGGCGCGCAGAGCAAAGTATGAAAATGAAGCAAGAGAACTCGTAAGCGGTGTGATTCATGTAGAAAAGTTACGGGAAAATAAGCACGCTATTGATGTTTTAAAGAGCAGGCAAAGGGAACAAATGATGAATGTTCATGTTGCTGAAAAAAATGTAGAGGCTGCCAGAAAGCATCTTAACGAAGTGATGACAGAACGAAAAACGCATGAAAGACTAAAAGAAAAAGCATTTGAAAATTTCAAACAGGAATTACAGTACATGGAAAATAAAGAAATAGACGAACTGGTTAGCTATTCATTCCATGAAGGGGAGTAAAAAAGAGCGAGGTAAAAAGGGAATGGCTGAAGATAAAATTACAAAGAGAGCCGCAAAAAAAGCGGAAAAAGCAGAAAAAAAACGCCAAAAGAAGGGAACCAGAGATGCTTTGGATTATGAAGGCGAATCTTCAATTGGTGGGAAAATTGTCACTTTTTTTGCAACCGTGATAATTATATTAATCTGGCTTGCTATTGTTGCCTTACTGATAAAGATGGATGTTGGAGGCTTTGGCTCAGAGGTGCTCGGACCGGTTATTAAGGATGTACCCTATGTCAATCAAATTCTTCCGGAAGAGGCTTTTGTTGAGGAATCGACAGAGGACGCTTATGCATATGAGACGTTGGAAGAAGCAATTGAGAGGATAAAGCAACTTGAAATAGAATTAGCGGAAGCCCAGATTTCGGCTGACGGAGATGCCGGATATATTAAAGAACTGGAGGAAAAAGCCGCTGAATTAGAGCAGTATAAAATAGCAGAAGCAGATTTTGAAGAAAAGCGGGAAAAATGGTATAAAGAGGTTGTTTTTTCAGAGGATGCACCCGATATAAATAATTATAAGGAGTATTATGAAAGTATTGCGCCGGCGAATGCAGAAGCATTGTATAAACAGGTTGTCGAGCAGACTGCTTATGATGAAGAAGTTGCTGATTATGTGAAAACATACTCTTCCATGAAACCGAAGGAAGCAGCTGCAATCTTTGATACAATGACCGATGACTTAAAGCTGGTGGCCAAGATACTTACGAGCATGGATGCTCAGGCAAGGGCAGATATTCTTGGTAAAATGGATTCTGAAATCGCTGCAAAAGTGACAGAAATCATGGAGCCTTAGAATATAAAAAATATGAAAGAAAGGAGGAGACATATGAGCAATGGTCGGGTTTTGAGTATAGGAAACAATGCGATGCCGCAGACAACAGGGATGGATGCAGTTAAGCGTCAGAATGAAGCTGCGGAAGTAATGTTTGCTGACATGATAAACATGGGGACGTCTTTCCAGCCTGAGAACCGAACTTTTGAACCGGAAGATAAAAAGATAAGCAGCGCAAATTCTGATAAAATGACAGCAGATGGAAAAAATGTGAGCAGTGCTTACGAGAAGTTCCATTACAAAGAGAAAACTATCCAATCTGAACCAAAGAAGAACACAGAACATAATATTGAAAAAATAAAAGAAGAACTGGATACGTTTTCTGAAAAGGTAGTAAAAGTACTTCAGGAAGAACTTCATGTTTCTGAGGAAGAAATCAAAGATGCAATGAATGCGCTTGGACTTCAGTATTTGGATTTACTTGATGTTTCTAATCTTGCTAACCTTGTTATGAAACTGGGTGGAAGTGAAAAGGTAAATCAATTACTTTGCAACGAGGCTTTCGCAACTGTATTTCAGAAGGTGTATGAACTTGGAAATGAGATGTTAAAGAGCCTGCAGATGACAGTCGAAGAATTACAGAAAGTGAATGCTTCTGCAATGGAAAGCCTTACAGAACAGCTAAAACAGGATGGAATTAAGAAAGTGCCTGATGGAATGGTAACTAAGCCGGAAGAACATCTGACACAGAACGTGGAAGCAGATACAGTGCAAGAGACGACTGCAAAAGAAACGATAGTGGTAGAAGATTTACGAAATGGGTCAGGAAAATCCGGACAGATGGAGCAGAATGACTTGACAAGTGGTGAAAACCTTGTAAAAGCAAATGAAAAGCCTCATCAATTGGTAAGTGAATCGCAACCGGTTGAAAATTCATCCTTTGACACAACGTTAGCGGGAATGATTGCAAACAGATTTGAAAATACAACAGTTGAGAGCCTTCCATCCTATGTATCTGTTACGGATATTATGGAACAGTTTGTGGAACACACGAAAGTGACACTTTCCGCAGAAATTACAAAGATGGAAATGCAATTAAATCCGGAACATTTAGGCAAGGTATATTTGGAAATTACTGAAAATCAGGGTTCGGTTACGGCAAAGATTCAGACACAGAATGCAATTGTGAAAGAAGCACTGGAAATGCAGATTGCAGACTTGAAACAAAATTTAAGTCAGGCAGGCGTGAAAGTAGATGCAATTGAAGTGACGATTGCCAGCCATGAATTTGAACGTAACTTAGAACAGGATGAGAACAGTAAAAAACAACAGGAAGACAAGGCACAGGACAAGAACAGACATCACAATATCAACCTGAATAATCTGGATGAATTATCCGGCGTATTGTCAGAGAAAGAAGAATTGTCAGCAAAAATGATGGCAGAACAGGGCAACAGTGTTGACTTGACTGCATAGAAAGGAGAGACAAATGTCATTAATTCAGGAAGTAAAGAATGGACAAATCGTTGACAGCGCAACTACTTCAAAAAAGACAGAAAAAAGTGGCAGCGATTTAGGTTATGACCAATTTTTGCAGATTCTATGTGCGGAAATGCAGTATCAGGATCCATTGGAACCTACAAGCAATACAGAGTATATTGCGCAGATGGCAACTTTTTCACAGGTTGAGTCGATGCTAAATATGCAGAATACCATGACCGCTTCAGAAGCAAATGCGTTGGTTGGCAAGTATGTGATTATGAAAGTAACGTCATCTACTACCGGAGAAGTTTCTTATGCGGCAGGTAACGTGGATTATGTATTACATCAGAATGGAAAAACATATCTTTCAATCAAAGGTTCCTTGTACAACATCGAAGACTTGGATACAGTAGCAGATGCGGATTACATGGAAGCAGTAGCATTGGCGGAAGAGTTTAAAAAAGCGGTAGAAGAATTGCCACCAAAGAACCAGATTTCGTTGTCAGACAAGGATGCAATTGTTGCAATTTGCAATGGATATAATAGCCTGAGTGATTATCAGAGGAGCTTTATTGATAAGGATGTTTTAAAGAGCTTCGAAGAGAAATTTGAACGTTATAATGAACTTGTGAAAGCACAGGAAGGCACAGGCGGTGATAGTACGGAAGACTCTGATAATTCAGAAAGCGCCGGCGACACAGAAGGGGTGAGCTAATGAATAAAATAGCAAACCAATTCACTTCGATTGAGCAGGTTACAAAGCAGTATCTGAATCAGAAAAATCCTGAAAGAATACAACCACAGGGGTTAAGTTTCCAGGATATTCTGCAACAGAAACAGGATGTATCCGAAAGCTCTGAACTGAAATTTTCGAAGCACGCCACAATGCGATTGGAACATCGTAATATAAATCTTTCCGAAGAACAAAGTATGCGTTTGGAAAACGGGGTTCAAAAGGCGAGTGAAAAGGGAATTAAAGAATCATTGGTAATTGTTGATTCTCTGGCGTTTATTGTGAATGTACCGAATAAAACGGTAGTAACGGCAATGGATCAGGAAGAATCCGGTGATAACATTTTTACAAATATTGATGGAGCGGTGATTATTTAGCTGGACCTTATGGAAGCTAAGATTTTTCGAATGACAGAGAAAATCATAAACCGCAGATTTATTAGGAGGTCATTTCACTATGATGAGATCAATGTACTCTGCTGTGTCAGGTTTGAAGACACATCAGACAAAAATGGACGTAATTGGTAATAATATCGCAAACGTAAATACGGTTGCTTTTAAATCTTCTTCAGTAACATTTCGTGATATTTTATATCAAACAACATCCGGTGCATCCGGTGCAAACGTGGCCACAGGTGTTGGTGGTGTAAATGCAAAACAGATAGGTCTTGGTGTTTCCATGGCAGCAACGAGCGTTAGTATTGAAACGGCCGGTGCATCTGAAACAACAGGAAATCCGTTCGATCTTAAACTGACAGATAAAAATACCACAAACTTTTTTATTGTTAATGATGGTACACAGAATTTGTTTACAAGAGCAGGTTCGTTCTATGTAGATGGAGCCGGAAATCTTTGTATGACATCTACCGGTTATACCGTTATGGGATGGCAGGTTGACCCGACGACAAATGAAATCCGAAAAGATACTGTAACTCCACTTCGGATTATGCAGGAAAAAAATTTGACAAGTGCGCCGGAGGCAACAACAAATGCGGTAATGTCGGGTGTATTGGATGAAAATGATTCCGATGTCAAAAGCGGTTCCGGTAAAGTGATGAACTTAAATTTCTATGATGATTTGGGCTACCAGTATACTGCCAAATTTGCGGTAAAAACGACTAATACTGCAGGTGAATATACTGTTAGTTTAACGAGTATTTTAGACAGTAATAATACTCCGCAAAATATAACTGGTTTATTTGCAGATTGTACCTTAAAGTTTAACACTAATGATGGTACGTTTAACTCAATCAATGATGGTGCCAATCCCCCAGGAAGTTCAGTCGTATTAGCGCTTGGTGGTGCAACTGGAGCAGGTCAAATTAATGCAAACGGTAATTTCAAAAATATCACAATTGATTTTACACAGTGCTTAAACTATAACAATAGCGGTAAATCGACGATTGGTATGGATTCCGGTGCTGTGGACGGAACAACCGGTAAGGGTAGAAAACTTGGCAATATGATTGGTATTTCCATTGATACAAGCGGTAAGATTTTCGGATCGTACGATAATGGTAATACAGAGTTATTGGGACAGATTGCGGTTGCACAGTTTTCAAATGCATCCGGTTTGGAAAAAGTAGGGGAAAGCTGTTACCAGACAACATTAAACTCTGGTGAATTTGACGGAATCGGAGTGGATATATCTGCAGACGGAAGTTCCATGACGACCGGTGAACTGGAAATGTCGAATGTTGACCTTTCTACAGAATTTACCCAGATGATTACAACACAACGTGGTTTCCAGGCAAACTCACGAGTAATTACAACTTCCGATACTTTATTGGAAGAATTGGTTAATTTGAAACGTTAATAGAAACGAACCGTATAGCGAGCTGTGCTTCTATCTTTATGCGAGAGGCCGTGCTA